>DASVED010000076.1:0-8905 GCA_036380775.1 Actinomycetes bacterium | reverse complement strand
CCGCCCCAACGCCACATCGTCATCCCTGCGGACAACACGGCCGGCTTCCCGGCCGGACCGGCGACGTTCACCGCAGACGGCTGGGCAGCCGCCGTGCACCCGGTCAGCCCGGGACAACACACCGTGGGGGTCGTGGCCACCTTCGAGGGCCTCGAGGAACCCGTCAACGAGACGTTCACCCTCGTCGTCTCACCGCCCAAGCACAGCTGAGAAGAACGAGCGGAGGGCCGCGTCGTGATGATCGACTCAAGCACAGAGCGCGCGATCTGGGACGAGCACTACGGGGCCCTCGCGGGCTGGGTCGTCGCACTGACCGGGAGCCGCGAGGACTCGCGAGCCATCGCCGACGCGGCCTTCGTGCAGATCTTCGCGTCCCACCGGGCCTCCACCCGGCACACCAGACGTCGCCTGCACGCACACGCGCTCAGTCTCGTCGAGCGTCGTCAGCGCACAGCGGGCTTGCCGCTGCAGCTCGGTGCCGGATCGACGCTCGCGGAGGGCCTTGTGCGGTCTCCCCGCTGGGCACGCCGGGCGGAGCTGCTGCGCTTCGCCGGGCTCGACGACCGGGACATCGCAGCGGTGGTGCACCGGAGCCGGCTCACCGTTAGCCGAGTGCTCGCCGAGGGGAGGACCGCGCAGGTGTCGCCTGCCTCTCGTCGGCGCAGCTTCGCGAGGTGACGCGTCTCCTGCCGACGCTCGACGCAGGCACGTCAGCTATCCCAGCCGCAGCTCGTCGGCGAGCTCGCCGGCACGCCTCTCGTCCTCGAGCACGGCCGCGACCGGCCATCGCGCGGGCCAGGCTGCCGCGGCCCACGCGAGACCGCGAGCCAGCCCGTCGAGAGTCGCGGCATGGACGTCGCCGTTGCCGGCGACCCACCACGAGACGGGATGGCCGGCGACGAGCAGCTCGTCGTGCTCCCACCACTCGTCCGGCGCGCCCGGGAGCAGGGCCGCGACCGCGACCGGCACGGTCCGGCGTTCGCCGCCGGCCACCGCCGGGTCGCCTATCCGCTCGGAGCTCGTCGCGACGTCAAGTACCTCGGCCAGGTCCGCCGCCCATGCCAGAGGCACCACGAGCGGCGGCGTGTCCCAGCCGACCTGAAGGTGGTGGGCCGCGTCGACCACCACGACGTCGTCGGCAGGGAGAACGGTGTCCGGGTCCACCCGCACGGACCGCGGCGCTGCCACCGCGTCGGCGTCGAGACCGGCGATCCCTGCGTACGCAGGGAGCAGCGTCGACCACGACACCCGGAGCGCCGGGTCGGCCAATCGGTCCAGCAGGGCCTCCGCGCCGTCCACGTCGGCGAGCACGTCGGCCAGGGAGGTCCGCACGCCAGCCGCACCGAGCACGGCCGCCGGTACGCCGCCCGCGTCGGCCAGCGGCTCCCACAGCCCCTCGAGATCACTGGCCCCCGGCGCGGCCCACTCCCCCGGGCGGCGGCCTTCGAGGAGGCCGCGGGCCCGCAGCCACCACGCGGCGTACGACGGGACGGTGACCCGCCTGATCCCTGCGCCGCCCCCGACCTCGACCGGGACGGGGTCGACCAGCGCGGCGCGCAGCTCGGGGTCCCCGGCGACATGGGCCAGAACCCGTAGCCACGAGCCGTCGTCGACCACGTCGAGCTCGGGGACGACCCGCAGCGAGCGCACCGTCGGCGGACTGCCTGCTGGGGTGTCGGTGCGGCCGCCGATGCGGTCGAGAACCCAGTCCACCCACCCGTCGAGCCCTGCGACCGCGTCGTCGTCACCCCCGTCGCGGTCGAGCACCAGGTCGTGCACCTCGGTGACGGTCAGGTCGGCGAGCACGCCCGCTGCTGACAGGACGTCGCGGCCCCACCGGGCGACCAGGGCCGGGTCGACCTCGCCGAGCTGGTCCGCCGCAGACGTCCCGGCGAGGTCGGCAAGGAACGAGCCGGGCAGGACGAGGTCCTCCGCCACGGCCGGGTCGCCGTGGACGTCGGTGAGTCGCAGTGCTGCCAGCCAGGGCAGCTCACCACGGCGCAGCCCGGCGCGCGCGACGAGGTCGAGCACGACCGAGGCGAGCGCGTCGGGCTCGGGATGCTCCCAGGAGGCGTCGACGGCCTCGCGGACCTCTGGCCGGTCCAGCACGGTGCGGGCGGCAGCCGCAGCCGCGCCGAGGCGGAGGAGCAGCGGGTGGGCGGCGTCCGGGTGGACCAGCCGGAGGCCGAGCGACGAGAGGTCGGGGGGCAGGTCCCCCTCTGGCAGCAGCGCGCCGCGAGGACCCCGGACGAGGCGGCCGTCCGCCAGCGGCACCGGCAGCGAGCCGAGCGCCTCGCTGTCGACCGGACCGTCGGAGAGCGCTGCATACAGGCGGCGCCACCAGTCCGGAGGTCGCTCGAGACCGGCCAGCAGGTCGACCGCGTCGACGAGCCGCAGCCGCCTGCCACCCAGCTGCTCCAGGGCGGTGTGGTCCGCGACCAGGCCGTCGACGACGCCCGCCAGCTCGGCGACCAGGTCGTCGGATGCACCGACGATGCTCACCGCGTCCTTCGGTGCCACCGGTGCTCCGTCGACGGTGCGCAGCACGGGGGCTGCCGCCAGCGCCTCGCGCACCGCCGAGCGCAGCTGACCGTCGAGCCGGCCGACCGGCATCGGGCCGGGCACCAGGGCCCATCGCTGGGCCGGGTCGGGCACCTCGCTGACGAGGGCGACGAAGGCGGCCGCGGCCTCGCGGACGAGCGCGTCGGTGAGCGGGCCCGATGCCACATGCCGGCGCGTGGTGTCGAGGGGAAAGGAGGCGACCAGCAGCACCGGGAGGTCCAAGGGCTCGTCGGTCGGCGTCGGTGCGTGCAGGCACGGCGGCACCAGCTGCCCGGCCAGCGGGCGGGCCCAGGTCAACGACCAGGTCGGTCGTTCGCGCTCCTCCACGGGGCGGTCGGCGAGCAGAGCGGGGACCGTCCGGCCGGCCCGGCGCACGACGTGCCAGCGGTCGGTGGCCGTGACGGTGCGCCGGTCGCCGTCGACCTCGACATCGATCGCAGCCAGCGACGGCAGGGCGAGCAGCAGCGCGTCGTCGACCTCGGCCAGCAGGCGGGTGACCAGCTCCCGCGCGGCGGCGTCGCGCAGCGGCAGCTCGACGACGGTGGTGGCGGTGGTGGGGGGCGGCTCGTCCCACGCGTACGGCAGGCGGAGGACCGGCACCTGGCCGCCGCGGCGCGCGACCTCCTGGGCGACGGAGGCGACGGCGGACGCGTCGCGCCGGGCCGCCGCGGCGTCCCATCGCACGGCGCCGGTTGCCGACGCGATCCGGGGCTCGTCCGTCACGGCGAGGACCGCCGCGAAACCGACGCCGAACCGGCCCACCGACGCGCCGTCTCCCCGCTTGGTCGAGGCACGCAGCGTCGACAGCGACTCGACACCGGCCGCGTCCAACGGTGCCCCGATGTTCTCGGCCACGAGCAGGTCGTCGCGCAGGCGCAGGGTGAGCCGGCCCTCGACACCGGCTCGGGCTGCCGCGTCGGCTGCGTTCTGCGCGAGCTCGACGACGACGCGGTCCCGGTAGCCGCCGCGGACGAGGTCGTCCTCGGCGTTCGCGTCCTCGCGGAACCGAGCGGGGGAGGCAGACCAGGCCGCGAGGACGCGGGCGCGCAGCTCGCGGGTGCCGAACGTGTCGTCGGCCACGGTGGTTGTCAGGAGTGGCCGAGGTCCTCGGCATCGGCCGCGTCGTCGACCGAACCGGGTGTGTGCTCGACCGGGCGCAGCGAGATGACGTCGTAGTCGACCTCGTCGACGAGTGGCGCGGTCACCTCGACGGGGCCGGGCAGCACGGCGACCTCGGAGTGCGCGCCACAACCGTGGTCGTAGGACACGACCCGGCCGTCGCTCGGGGAGAAGGCGTTGGCGCAGACGCCGAACACCCGGCGCAGGCTGCCGCCCATCGGGGTCAGGAAGCCGCACGAGGCGCAGTGCGCCGGCGCGGCCTGGGCGATCGCCGCGGTGGGCCCGTGCTCGCCGGAGTACCAGCGGTCGACGGTGTCGTCGCGGCCGATCGAGGACAGCACCCTCGGGCGCCCGAGGCCGAGCTCCCAGACCGCGACCCGGTCGGTGTCGTCGTCGGCGTCGCCGAGGTCGTCGCCTGTGTCGTCGGTCGCGTCGACCAGCCCGGTCGCGAGGTAGCCGGGCTCGAGCCGGTCGTCGTCGGCCTCGGTGGGAAGCAGGTCGCCGACTCCGAGGTCGCCCGGGGCCAGTCGTTGGCTCCACGGCACCCACGCCTTGGCGAGCAGGGCGTCGGCACCGGGAAGCAGCACCACCTCGCTGACCGTGACGGCCTTGCTGCGGGGAGCGCGGGTCAGCGTGACCGCCCAGTGCCAGCCGGTGTAGGCCGCGTCCAGGCAGGCGAAGCGGTGGGTGACGAGCCGCTCGCCCTCGAGGTCCGCGCCGAGGTGCTCGCCGGCCCCGGCGGGGGCGGCGACCTCGTCCGCCGCGGCGCGCGCCACGTCGACGGCGGCGGCGAGCGTGGCGTCGGAGCCGGACCTTCGGGCGGTGGTGGTGGTCACGGTCGGTGATTCTCCCTCATCGCGGGTGCTCACGCGACCTGACGCCGCGACCGGCAGGATGGGGCCGTGGCGATGTCGTCGAGCGGCGACGTCCGGAGCGAGGCACGAGCGGAGGCGGAGCGCGGCAATGTCCAGGCGGGATCGGCTGGCCGGGCTCGGCCGCGACGCGGCCCGGCACGGTCGGGGCGCCGCCCGGCGGACCCGCTCCGGCGCCGTCCGCACCGCCCGGGGGGTGCGCCGGGTCACCCACGCGCACGGCGCTGGCGAGTCGGGGCTCGGCCGCCTGATCGAGCTGCACGGGGTGAACACCGCGGGCGACGCGATGGTCGCGGTCGCGCTGGCCAACACGCTCTTCTTCTCGGTCCCCACCGGCGAGGCCCGCGGCCGTGTGGCGTTGTACCTGCTGATCACCATGGCACCGTTCGCCGTGATGGCGCCCGTGGTCGGCCCGCTGCTGGACCGCTTCCGCCACGGTCGTCGCTACGCGATCGCCGCGACCATGCTGGCCCGGTGCTTCGCGACCTGGGTGCTGGCCGGCGCGGTCGTGGGGAACGAGCTCTCCCTCTACCCGGCGGCGTTCGCCTGCCTCGTGTCGTCGAAGGCCTACGGCGTGACGCGCTCAGCGACCGTGCCGCGGCTGCTGCCGCCGGGCTACACGCTGGTCGCGGCCAACGCGCGGATCTCGCTGGCGGGCATCGTGTCCGGGGCGCTCGGTGCCGGGCTGGCCGGGCTGCTGGCCCTGGCAGGTCCACAGTGGTCGCTGCGACTGGCGTTCGCCGTGTTCCTCGTCGGGATGGTCCTGGCGCTGCGGCTGCCACCCAAGGTCGACTCGACGGTCGGCGAGGCGCGTACGACCCTCTCCCTGGACGACACCGGCCCGATCCCACGGCGGACCAGCGTCGGGCCGGCGGTCGTCATCGCGCTGCGGGCCAACGGTGCGGTGCGCGCGTTCTCGGGGTTCCTGACGATGTTCCTCGCCTTCCTGCTGCGCGAGAAACCGATCGGCGGGCTCGACGACACGGCAGCGATCGCCATCGTGGCGGTCTGCGCGGGTGTGGGCAGCACGACCGGCACCACGATCGGCGCGAAGATGCGGGCCCGGGCGCCGGAGGTGGTGATCGTGGTCGTGCTCGCGATCCTCACCGTCGCGGCGACGGCCGGCGCCTTCGTGTACGGCGTGGCGACCGTCCTGGGCGTGGCGCTGGCCGCGGGGCTGGCCCAGTCTCTGGGCAAGCTGTCGCTGGACGCCATCGTGCAGCGCGACGTGCCCGAGGCGGTGCGGACGTCGGCGTTCGCCCGCTCGGAGACCCTGCTCCAGCTGTCGTGGGTGATCGGAGGAGGCATCGGCATCGCGCTGCCGCTCAACGGAAGACTGGGGCTGGGGCTCGCGGCCGTCGGGCTGGTGACCATGCTGGTGCTGACCCTGCGGTCCACCCGGGCGGCGCGACACGTCACGGAGCACCCGCACGGGTAGGGCGACCGACGACGGACGACGAGGAGGTCGGAGATGGAGTCACGACGGCTGGGCAGGATCGGGCACCAGAGCTCGGTGCTGATCTACGGAGCAGCCGCCCTCGGTGAGGTCACCCAGGAGGTGGCCGACAGCTCGGTGCGGGAGGCCCTGGACGCGGGCATCAACCATGTCGACGTGGCCGCGAGCTACGGGGAGGCGGAGCTGCGGCTCGGCGCCGCGTTCTCGACGATCCCCGGCGGCTACTCCGACGTGTTCCTGGCCACAAAGACCGGCGAGCGCGTCGCCGACGACGCCTGGCGGGAGATCAACACCTCGCTGGAACGGCTGCGGACCGACCGCGTCGACCTGATCCAGCTGCACTCCGTCGGTGACCTGGAGGACCTGGACCGGGCCACCCGCCGGGGCGGCGCGCTGGACGCCGCGCTGCGCGCCCAGCACGAGGGTCTGGTCGGCGAGATCGGCATCACCGGTCACGGCCACGACGCGCCGGCGACCCACCTGGAGGCGCTGCGGCGCCATCCCTTCGCGACCGTGCTCACCCCGATCAGCCTCGTGCTCAGCCGCGACCCTGCGTACCGCGCCGCCTACGACGCCCTGGTCGACGAGGTGCAGCGCCAGGACGCCGCGTTGATGGTGATCAAGACCGTCGCCCGCCGGAACTGGACCGGTGAGCACCGCTTCGCGACCTGGTACGAGCCGCTGGCCGACCAGCGAACGGTGTCGGCTGCGGTGTCCTGGGCGCTGTCGCTGCCGGTCGTGACCGGGCTGGCGACACCGGGCGACGTGGGGCTGCTCCCGATGGTGATCGAGGCCGAGCGGTCGCGGATGGACGCCGACCAGGCTGCCGAGGTGCTGGGCGCCGAGCCCGCGTACAGCTCGCCGTTCCTCGACATGCCCTGATCGTCGCGATTCGGTCAAGCCCGGGACACCGGGCCACTCGACCCGGACAGTGACGGGGTGCCACGCATCCCGACTCGTCCGCTGGTCCTGTCGCTGCTGGTCGGGCTGGTGCTGCCGCTCACGACTACGGCCCCGGCGTCGGCCGCAACCCCCTGCGCGACGACAGTGACGATCGGCTACACGGTCCAGATCTGCCTGACGGCACCGGACGGCGTGCTGTCCGGGTCGGTCCCGCTCTCGGCGACGGTCGCCGTGTGGCCCGCCGTCGGTGCCACCGCGCCGCGGGTGAAGTACGTGAGCTTCGACTTCGCGGGCACGTACCTCCTGACCGACTACGACCCGGACGCCGGCGGCAGCTACACGATGTCCTGGCGCACCGACCGGATGCTGGACACCAGCGGGACGCTGCGGGCCCGGGCCAAGCTGCGCGACGGCTCCGGTTACAACGTGACCCTGCCGGCCACCGTGCAGAACGGCGTGCAGACGCCCTTCGCCAACCGGCGGACCTTCTCCGTCTCCACCGGGACCACGCCGGAGCCGGGCCGGCCGTTCCGGCTGGTCGCCGTGGGCGACGGCGCGGACGGCTCGGCGCGCGAGGCGGCGGTGGTCTCCCAGATCGCGACGTGGCAGCCGAACCTGCTGGCCTACCTGGGCGACGTCTACGAGCGCGGGTCGGCGTTCGAGTTCGACAACTGGTACGGCTCCCCCGACGGGTTCGGGCGGTTCCGCTCGATCACCAACCCGGTGCTGGGCAACCACGAGTACCACACGCCGGGAGCCGCGGGCTTCTTCGACTACTGGGGCGACAACACGCCGCACTACTACAGCTACGACGTCGCGGGGTGGCACGTCGTGGCCATCGACACCACCGGGCGCTTCGGCCAGCTGCAGCCCGGGACCGCGCAGTACGACTGGCTCGCCGCCGACCTCGCGGCCAACCGGGCCCGCTGCACCATCGCCACGATGCACCACCCCCGCTACTCGGTATCGGGGCACAAGGGCAAGGTCGGGCTCGCGGCGGTGTGGAGGCTGCTCGCCGACCGGCGGGTGACTCTGGCGCTGGCCGGCCACACG
Organism: Actinomycetes bacterium; assembly: GCA_036380775.1. GTDB lineage: Bacteria > Actinomycetota > Actinomycetes > JACCUZ01 > JACCUZ01 > DASVED01. The sequence goes on along the minus strand of DASVED010000076.1, from coordinate 940 downwards.
CACTCCTACGAGCGGTGGACCTCGCTCAACCGCGACGGCGTGCCGGACCCGCGAGGAGTCACCCAGCTGATCGCGGGTGCGGGCGGTCACGAGGCGATCCCGCCGCTCTACAGCGACTCGCGCCTGGTCAGCGCGGTGCCGGTGACCGGAGCCCTCCGGCTCGACCTCGGCGCCGACGGCGCCGACTTCGCCTACCTGTCGACGGACGGCAGCGTCCATGACTCCGGGTTCGTCGGCTGCAAGAGCACAGGCGACACCCTGCCGCCGTCGCGGCCGGCCGGCCTCACGGCAACCGCCACCTCCGGGACGTCCGCGGACCTGGCGTGGCAGCCGTCCACGGACCCGGCCGGCCTCGGTGGCTACCGGGTCCGGCGCAACGGCCGGGTCGTCGCAACGGTCGGGCCGAGTGCCACGTCGTACGCCGAGGCGGGACTGGTCGGCGGCGCGACGTACGTCTGGACCGTCGATGCCTTCGACCCCTCCGAGAACTACTCGCAGCAGTCGGTGCCGGTTGCCCTGACGATGCCTGCGGCGGCTCGCCCGACGGTGTCGACCCGCACGCTGCTGGGTGATCTGCGCCGTGGGTCGGAGACGTCACGGGGCTACCGCCGCACCAAGTTCGGGACCTGGGCCGACGCCGACGGCGACGGCTGCACCACGCGCGCCGAGGTCCTGGTCGCCGAGGCGGTCCTGCCTCCCACCATGACCGAGACGTGCGGCCTGTCGGGCGGCCGGTGGCTCTCGACCTGGAACGGCACGCGCACCGGGAACCAGTCGGCACTGGGTGTCGGCGCGGCCGTGCCGCTCGGCGAGGCGTGGCGGTCGGGCGCGAAGAGCTGGACGTCGACGACCCGCCGCGCCCTGCTGAACGACCTGGGCTACCGCGGCAGCCTGTCGGTCGTGACCGAGCGGGCCCTGCGGTCCCGCGGGAACGCCGAGG
>DASVED010000075.1:0-6705 GCA_036380775.1 Actinomycetes bacterium | reverse complement strand
CAGCTCGCGCCGGCTCTCGCTGATCGGTGACCTCGCGCGGGCGGTCGAGGACCGCACGCTGGAGCTGCACTACCAGCCGCAGGCCGACCCGGAGACCGGGCGGGTGACCGGCGTCGAGGCGTTGCTGCGCTGGAACCACCCCCTGTGGGGGTTCGTCCCGCCGGACGAGTTCATCCCGCTGGCCGAGCACACCGGCCTGATCCGGCCGCTGACCCAGTTCGTCCTCGAGACCGCCGTCCGCCAGTGCGTCGCCTGGCAGGCAGCCGGGACACCGGTGCTGATGGCGGTCAACGTCTCGATGCGCAACCTCCTCGAGCCGGACTTCGACGACACGGTCGCTCGGCTGCTCGTCCAGGCCGGCCTCCCCGCCGCTCTGCTCAAGCTCGAGGTCACCGAGAGCGCGATCGTCGCCGAGCCCGAACGGGCCGTGCAGGCACTCGAGCGATTGGTCGACCTCGGCCTGTCGGTGTCGGTGGACGACTTCGGGACCGGCTACTCCTCGCTCACCCGGCTGCGCAGCCTGCCGGTCCAGGAGGTCAAGGTCGACCGAAGCTTCGTCCGGCACATCGCCGAGCGGGACGACGACCTCGCGATCGTCCGGGCCGTCATCAACCTCGGGCACGACCTGGGGCTGCGCGTCGTCGCGGAGGGCGTCGAGGACGAGCGCACCTGGCGGGTGCTGCAGGACCTGCAGTGCGACCTCGTGCAGGGCTACTACCTGGCCCGCCCGATGCCGGCCGAGACGATGACCACCTGGCTGCAGGTCAGGATGGCCAGCTTCGCCACCCGGCTGCGCCCGGACGACCAGGTCGAGCAGCCGAAGCAGACCGGCGGCGGTCCGCCCCGGCGCCAGACGGGCACAACCCGGCGCTAGCCGGGTGTCTAGGCTCGCGGACGTGGCCCAGCTGCGTCTCGCCCTCGTCCAGCACGACCCGGTCGTCGGTGACCTCGACGGCAACGCCGACCAGGTCCTGCGCCTCACCCGGCAGGCGGCCGCGCAGGGCGCCCACGTCGTCGCCTTCCCCGAGATGGCCCTGACCGGCTACCCGGTGGAAGACCTGGCGCTGCGCCGCTCCTTCGTCGACGCCTCGCGCGCGGCGCTGGACGACGTGACGCGTCGCCTGGCCGAGGAAGGGCTCGGCGACCTGCTCGTCGTCCTCGGCTTCCTGGACGGTGCGCCGGACGCGGTCCCGGTGCTCGGCACCCCGAAGGGCGCGCCGCAGAACGCCGCCGCGCTGCTGCACGGCGGGCGGCTCGTGGGCCGCTACGCGAAGCACCACCTGCCCAACTACGGCGTGTTCGACGAGTACCGCTACTTCGTCCCCGGCGCGTCGCTGACCGTGGCGCGAGTGCACGGGGTCGACGTCGCGGTCGCCATCTGCGAGGACATCTGGCAGGAGGGCGGTCCGGTCGCCGTGGCCCGGGAGGCTGCGACCGGCCTGCTGCTCGTCATCAACGGCTCGCCCTACGAGCGCGACAAGGACGACACCCGGCTGGACCTGGTCCGGCGCCGGGCGGCCGGCGCCGGGTGCGCCCTCGCCTACGTCAACATGGTCGGCGGCCAGGACGAGCTGGTGTTCGACGGCGACTCGCTCGTGGTGTCGGCTGCGGGCGAGGTGCTCGCCCGGGCCCCCCAGTTCGAGGAGTGCGTGCTGGTGGTCGACCTCGACCTGCCGGCCGCCACGGCACCGGCCACGGCCCAGGACAGCGGTGTCGCCGCACCGGACGGGAGCGCCAACCGGATCGAGCGAGTGGTCGTCTCCGAGCAACCGCTGCCCGCGTACGAGCCGTTGCCCTCGGGGGTGGCCCCCCGCCTGGTCGACGAGGCGGAGGTCTACGCGGCGCTCGTGACAGGCCTGCGTGACTACGTACGCAAGAACGGCTTCCGGACGGTCGTCCTCGGGCTGTCGGGCGGCATCGACTCCGCCCTGACGGCGACCATCGCGTGCGACGCCATCGGTGCCGAGAACGTGCACGGCATCTCGATGCCCAGCAGCTACTCCTCCGAGCACTCCCGCTCGGACGCCGCCGAGCTGGCGCAGCGCACCGGGCTGGTCTACACGACCGTGCCGATCGCGCCCATGGTCGAGGCGTTCCTCGCGTCGATCGGGCTGACCGGCCTGGCGGAGGAGAACCTGCAGGCCCGGGTGCGTGGCACCACGCTGATGGGGCTGTCGAACGAGCACGGTCACCTGGTGCTCGCACCCGGCAACAAGAGCGAGCTGTCGGTCGGCTACTCCACGCTCTACGGGGACTCTGTGGGCGGCTACGCACCGATCAAGGACGTGCCCAAGACACTGGTGTGGCAGCTCGCCCGGTGGCGCAACGCGGAGGCCGAGGCCCGCGGCGAGACGCTCCCCATCCCCGAGTCGTCGATCACCAAGGAGCCCTCGGCCGAGCTGCGACCCGGCCAGCTCGACACCGACTCGCTGCCGGACTACCACCTGCTCGACGACATCCTCGACGACTACGTGGAGATGGACCGCGGCTCCTCCGAGCTGCTCGCGGCCGGCTTCGAGCGCGAGATCGTCGAGAAGGTGCTCCGCCTCACCGACGCTGCGGAGTACAAGCGGCGCCAGTACCCGCCCGGGCCGAAGATCTCGTTCAAGGCCTTCGGACGGGACCGTCGGCTGCCGATCACCAACCGCTGGCGGGAGCACGCCACCCCGACGGACCGCTGACGCGACGTGGCACCATGAAGGTGTCCGGGGACTCCAGGAGGGAGCCTCGAGGCGACCCAGGAGGACCACCATGTCCGAGACACCAGCGCCGTACGGCAACGGGCCGACGGCAGCAGATGCCAACCCTCCCGTGAAGCGGGTGCGCATCCACCACCTGCAGGGCATGAAGGATCGCGGCGAGCGTTTCGCGATGCTCACGTCCTACGACCAGCTGACCGCCGAGGTCTTCGACGAGGCAGGCATCCCCGTCCTGCTCATCGGTGACTCGGCGGCCAACAACGTCCTGGGCTACCAGACGACGCTCCCGGTGACGGTCGACGAGCTCCTCCCCCTCGTCCGCGCGGTCAGCCGGAGCGCGCGGAGGTCGCTCGTCGTCGCCGACCTTCCGTTCGGCTCGTACCAGACCTCGCCGGCGCAAGCCCTCGAGACGTCCGTGCGGTTCATGAAGGAGGGCGGCGCGCACGCCGTGAAGCTGGAGGGCGGCGCTCCCGTCGTCCCGCAGGTGGCCGCCATCGTGGATGCCGGGATCCCGGTGATGGCTCACGTGGGCTTCACGCCGCAGAGCGAGCACCGGCTGGGTGGCTACCGCGTCCAGGGTCGCGGCGATTCCGGCGACGAGCTGGTCCGGGCCGCCCTGGCGCTGCAGGACGCGGGCGCCTTCGCGGTCGTCCTGGAGATGGTCCCGGCCGACGTTGCGAAGCGGGTCACGGCCGAGCTCACCATCCCGACCATCGGCATCGGTGCCGGGGTCGACTGCGACGGGCAGGTCCTCGTCTGGCAGGACATGGCGGGGCTCCGGCGTGGGCCACTGCCACGGTTCGTCAAGCAGTACGCCGACCTGCGCACCGTGCTCGGTGACGCCGTCCGCGCCTTCGCGCAGGACGTCGAGCGGCGCGACTACCCGGGCGAAGAGCACACCTACCACTGACCCTGCGACGGACACCTGCCTCGCCGCGGCTCTATCACGACGGCGCGGCGCCCGGCACGGCGCTCGCCGGACGGGCAGCATGGGGTGGTGGACAGTGCACGGGTACTGCTGCTCAGGGAGTCGCTGGCGAGCTCCGGATGGGTGGAACGGACGCGTGACTTCGCCACGTCGCTGCGACGGGTCCGCGAGCCCGGCGGGCTGCTCCTCGTGGGCACGCCGGAGGAGGAGCCGTGGCACCTCGCGGCACACCTCGACGACGAGGCACGGATCTCCGGCCTGTCCCAGCTCGCGCCGACCCTGGTCCGGTGGGCACCGCCGCCGCAGGCGCCGCCGCACCTCGCGGTGACGCTGTCGCGGCTCGAGCAAGCCGGACGTGGCGAGACGGTGTTCGTCATCGCCCCCGATGCAGCCCCCGAGTCGTTGCTGGAACGCGTCGCCGACGCACGTCGGATCGGTGCGACGGTGCTCTCGATCGACGACGGTGACACCGAGCTGGGCTCGATCGCGCACGACAGAATCGTCGTTCCGACAAGTTCACGTGACAACCTCGTCGTCGCGTCGAACATCCCCGACTTCGTCGACTTCGACACCGTCTCGCACCTCGTGAGTGTCGCGGCGGGAGAAAACGTGTCGCAGTTGTCGATGCGTGATCGCGTCGCCAGAATGCTCGATCGCATGAGTGGACCGCGACCACGCGCGTGATGACGAGTTCATCGCACCGAATCGTCGCGTCACAAGAACTCGTTGCTACGTAAGGCCTTTCAGCATCTGCTCACACGAACTGTTCTAAGGCCACGCCACCACTGCGTCGCTCACTGCGCGTTGCAGTCGTCGACGTCGACACGAAAGTGACGTGTCGACAGAAGGACGTCGAGAAAACTGATGTGGTCGAAATGCTGGTAACCACGCCCGCGTAGTGCGATCTTTTCCGTTGAGACGTCGACCAACGGGATCGACGACAAACCGCAGGAGGCGCGTGTGCCGGCTACAGAAGACGACACGACGGCGAAAGTAACTCACGCCGCGAGCAGTTCGTCGCGGAAGACGACCACCGCACGGACCGCGAAGAAGACGGCCAAGAAGGCCGCCAAGAAGTCCACGGCTCGGAAGACGACCGCGAAGAAGACCACCGCTCGGAAGACGACCGCCAAGAAGACCGCCCGCAAGGCCGCTGGCAAGAAGGCCGCAGCCACCCGGGCCCGCAAGACCACGGTCCGCAAGGCCGCCGGCAAGAAGGCCGCAGCCACCCGGGCTCGCAAGACCTCGACCCGCAAGTCAGCGGCCAAGAAGTCGACCGCACGGAAGACGACCGCCAAGAAGACCACTGCGCGGAAGACGACCGCCAAGAAATCCACTGCACGGAAGGCCGCCGGCAAGAAGGCCGCAGCCACCCGGGCCCGCAAGGGCTAGTTCCCCGACGAATCGAAGGGGCCGCACCCGTCAGGGTGCGGCCCCTTCGACGTCCGGTCTCTCGACGCCCCCGACGTCTGGGCCCAGTCTCGTCCGGGTCAGTCGTCCTTCCACCGGGGGTCGTTGTCCCACTGCTCCGTCCGCTCGGCCGCGTGGGCGATGGCGCCCTCGGCCTCCTCCCGGGATGCGTAGGGCCCCATCCGCTCGGAGTTCGCGCAGGCGTCGCCGTGCTCGACGGTGTTGTGCTTGAGGCAGAACCACCACTGTGCGTTGTCGTCGCTCATATGGTCATCCTGCCCGCGATCTAGACTTCTGCACCATGCCACTGCTGACACCCGGACGGATCTCTGCAGAGCGGGACGTCCCGGCATCCATCCAGCGGCCGGAGTACGTCGGACGGCCCGCGCCGGCCAGGTATCTCGGTCCCGAGGTCAAGGACGCCGGGACCATCGCGCGGATGCGCGTCGCCGGCCGGATCGCGGCCGAGGCGCTGGCCGCAGTCGGTCAGCAGGTGGCTGTGGGGGTGACGACCGACGAGCTCGACCGGGTCGGGCACGACTTCCTGGTCTCTCGAGGCGCCTACCCGTCGACGCTGGGCTACAAGGGTTTCCCGAAGTCCCTGTGCACCTCGGTCAACGAGGTGGTCTGTCACGGCATACCGGACAGCACGGAGCTGCGCGACGGCGACATCGTCAACATCGACATCACGGCGTACGTCGACGGCGTGCACGGTGACACGGATGCGACGTACCTCGTCGGCGACGTCGCGGAGGAGGACCGGCTGCTCGTCGACCGCACGCGGGAGGCATTGGCCCGCGCGATCAAGGCGGTTCGCCCGGGGCGCCCCATCAGCGTGATCGGCCGGGTCATCGAGTCCTACGCGCGGCGCTTCGGCTACGGCGTGGTGCGGGACTTCACCGGCCACGGCATCGGGACGTCCTTCCACTCCGGACTGGTCGTCCCGCACTACGACGACCCGGCGTACGCCACGGTGATGGAGGCCGGCATGACCTTCACGATCGAGCCGATGCTCAACCTGGGAACCCATGAGTGGCGCATGTGGGACGACGGGTGGACTGTCGTCACGAGCGACGGACGTCGGTCCGCGCAGTTCGAGCACACGATCCTGGTGACCGACGACGGGGCCGAGATCCTCACCACGACCAGCTGAGCCGACGCGCACCTGGTTCTCAGGCCGCCCTGTCCCCGACCAAGACCGGCTCCAGAGCGCCCCAAAAGTCGGCTTCACCCCTGGTGCGAACGCGCAGACAGGCGCAAAGTGACACTGTGAAGCCCCATGACCCCGGGCAGCACAACCGCCACGCGGGCCCGACGACGCGCGACGCACGCCTGGAGCTCGACACCGACGGGCGCCCCAGCATGTTCACGCAGGGGCAGAAGAGCGCCGAGGTGCAAGGCCTGACCCTGCACACGGATCCGTTCAAGCTCCGTCTCGCACTTCAACGGCACCTCGGTGAGCTCGACGAAGCCCACGAGACGTTCCGGGTCCGATGGAGGGCCAGGCGGCTCCAGGTGCTCACCATCGTGACGGTGCTCCTCTGGCTGGCCACCCTCATCGTGCTGCTCGCCCGTCTGTGACAGGCGGCGGACGAGTCGGCCTGTAAGCCGGGTTCTGTCGTGCGCCGAAGCGCACGGACGGCCATCCATCTCGGGCTGCCGTTGCCG
>DASVED010000074.1:0-3644 GCA_036380775.1 Actinomycetes bacterium | reverse complement strand
GCGCTGGGCATCAGTGCGCGGACCACGGTCGCCGCGAGGCGGCGCGACGCCCAGCCACCGGCCCCGGGGGAGTTCAACGTGACGTGCGAGACGACTGACCGCTCCGAGCTGGAGCTTCCGGTCGCGCACGAGGCGCCGGCGGTTGCGCGAGCGTTTCTCCGCTCCTCCGGATGCGCCAGGCATCACGCCACAGTGCTCGACGACGCCGTGCTCGTGGTGAGCGAGCTCGTCACCAACTCCGTCGTGCACGGCGGGCCGCCACTGGTCGTCGCGGTGGACTGCGACGGCGAGTCCCTGCAGGTCCGGGTGCGCGACGGCTCACCGGTCCCACCGGAACGTCGCGAGGCGGACCAGTCGGCTGAAGGCGGCCGCGGGCTGGCTCTGGTGGCCGGGCTGTCCAGCGACTGGGGCGTGGAACCTGAGCCGGACGGCAAGCACGTGTGGTTCGTGATGCGCGAACCGACCGTCCGCTAGCGCCGGACGCGCGCCTCGGGCTCGTTGACGGTCCCGGCGCGACGGCCGTCGTCGGTGGCCTCGTCGATCACCTCGCCGTCGACCATCTGGCTCGACGGCGCGGACACCCGGCTCGCCGCGGCAGCCGTCTCGGCCGCCTCCTGATGCCGGGCCTGGATGCCCGAGACGGTTCGCAGCTTCTCCTCGGGGAGGAACAGCACCACGACGAGGCCGACCAACAGCACGAGGGCGGCCACCCCGAAGACGAGGTCCATCGAGGCGGCGAACCCCTCGAGGAAGGGCCGCGCGAGCCGCGGGTCGAGCCGGGACAGGAACGACGTGTCGTCCAGCGCGCCCGACGGCAGCGTGCCCCCCGCGCGAAGCGCCTCGACGACGGCGGCATTGGACGGGTCGGCGAGCACCTGCGGGTCGCGCAGCGCCGCCTCGAAGGCCGGCGTGGCGGCGTCGGCCCGGAACGCGGCCAGGATCTTGTCGCCGACGGTCGAGAACAGGATCGACAGGAAGACCGCCGTGCCCAGCGTGCCGCCCATCTGGCGGAAGAACGTGGAGGACGACGTCGCGACCCCCATGTCCTGCGGCGGCACGGCGTTCTGCACGGCCAGGACCAGCGGCTGCATGTTGAAGCCGAGACCGACCCCCAACAGGGTGGCCATCGACATCGTCTGCCACAGCGGGGTGTCCACGCCGATGGTGGCCAGCATGCCGACGGCGATCACGAGCAGCACCATGCCGATCACCGGGAACTTCTTGTAGCGACCCGTGCGGGAGATGACCTGCCCGGCGAAGATCGAGCCGCCCATGATGCCGAAGGTCAGCGGCAGCAACAGGAGGCCTGCCGTCGTCGGCGACTGGCCCTTGACGATCTGCAGGTAGAGCGGGAGCGCGGCTAGGCCCCCGAACATCCCCATGCCGAGGATGAAGTTGAGCAGCGACCCGATGCCGAAGGTCCGGCCGCGGAACAACCGCAGCGGCAGCAGTGCGTCGTCGCCGTAGCTGCGCTCGGCCAGAAAGAAGCACAGGATGCCCACGAGCCCGACGACCATCAGGGACAGCGAGATCGGCGAGCCCCAGCCCCACTCGCGACCCTGCTCCGCGAGCAGCAGCAGCGGCGTGAGTCCGGCGATCAAGGAGAGCGCCCCCGGCCAGTCGATCCGGTGGTCTCGGCGCTGGTGGGGCAGGTGGAGGCTGCGCATCACGAGCACCATGGCGAGTGCTCCGACCGGCACGTTGACGAGGAACACCCAGCGCCAGCCGGTGATCCCCAGGATCGACTCCTGACCGGCCAGGAAGCCGCCGACGACCGGGCCGAGGACGCTCGACGTCCCGAACACCGCGAGGAAGTAGCCCTGGTACTTCGCGCGCTCCCGGGGCGGCACGATGTCGGCGATGATCGTGAGCGCCAGCGAGAAGAGGCCGCCGGCACCGAGGCCCTGCACCGCGCGGAACGCCGCGAGCTCCCACATCGACTGGGCGAAGCCGCACAACGCGGACCCGACCACGAACACGGTGATGGCGGTGATGAACCACGGCCGGCGCCCGTAGAGGTCGGAGAGCTTGCCGTAGAGCGGAGTGCTGATCGTGGCGGTGATGAGGTACGCCGTGGTCGCCCACGCCTGGACCGACAGGCCGTGCAGGTCGTCGGCGATGGTGCGGATCGACGTCGCGACGATCGTCTGGTCCAGCGCCGCGAGGAACATGCCGGCGAGCAGGCCGGACAGGATGGTGATGATCTGACGGTGCGACAGGGGCTGGGTGTGGTCGGTCACGGGGACGGCGGTCATGGGGCGGTGGTCTCCTGCAGGGTTCGTGAGTCGGTCGCAAGCTCGTCGAGGAGTGCGGGGCGCAGCGCGGCAAAGCTGTCGTTGAAGCGGGCCAGCAGGGCGGTCAGGGTCGCGACGTCCTGCTCCGGCCAGCCGTCGACGATGCGACTGAAGGTCCTCTTCCGCAGTTCGCGGCGGAGGTCGTGCACGACCCGGCCGCGCTCGGTCGCCACCAGGAGGCTGGCCCGGCCGTCGGCGGGGTCCGGCATCCGCTCGACCAACCCCGCGCGCACCAGCTCGGAGACCTGCCGGCTCACGGTGGACGGGTCCACGCAGGCCGCCTCGGCCAGGGCGGAGGACCGCTTCGGCCCCTCGTGGACGAGCTGGAACAGCAGGGCGTACGCCGCCCAGTCGATGCCGTCCGCGCTCTTGGCCGACAGCTGGGTGCGCATCGCGTGGCTGGCCCGGGTCAGCCGGACCATCTGCTCGCTGAGAGCGCCGGTCAGCGAGTCGTCCGCCGTGCTCATCGCGTCCCCTCCCCACGGCCCGTTAGGTGCATTCTCCAACTAACTGCGTTCAGCATACAACCATTTTGGCCAGCGTCACACCCCGGCCGACAGGCCGAGCCGGGTCATCAGACCCTCCGCGTCGAACGGCGCTCGAACCTTCGCGTCGTTGTCGAAGTACACGACGACGTCGTGGCCGGTCTCCTGCCAGCCACGGACCCGCTCGGCCCAGCGGTCGAGCGCCTCGTCGTCGTACCCGCTGACGTAGAGCTCCTGGTCCCCGTGCAGCCGCACGTACGCGAGGTCGGTCGTCGGCTCGAGCAGCAGCGGCCACTTCCCCGCCGTGTCGGCCGTCACCACGGCCACATCCCGCGAGCGCAGCAGGTCGAGGAACCGGTCGTCCTGGTAGGACGGGTGCCGCACCTCCATCGCATGCCGCAGCGGCCGGTCGGCGTCGGTCGTCAGCCAGGCGCGGTCGGCCATCCGCTCGTCGTGCTGCTCCGCGAGCCGCGCTGCCGCCCCCGTGGTGCGCGGCAGCAGGTCGAGGAAGTCGGAGATCCGCCCCGGATCGAAGCCGAGGTTCGGCGGCAGCTGCCACAGCATCGGGCCGAGCTTGTCGCCGAGCGCGAGGACACCGGAGGCGAGGAAGTTGGCCAGCGGCGTCTCGACGTCGCGCAGCTTCTTCATGTGCGTGATGAAGCGACCACCCTTGACCGAGAACACGAAGCCGTCGGGCGTCTCGGCGCGCCATGCCTGCCAGCTCGCCGGCTTCTGCAGCGCGTAGAACGAGCCGTTGATCTCGATGGAGGTGAACCGTCGCGAGGCGTGCTCCAGCTCGCGTCGCTGAGCCAGACCCTTGGGGTAGAAGACGCCGCGCCACGGCGGGTAGGTCCACCCGGAGATG
>DASVED010000073.1:0-9687 GCA_036380775.1 Actinomycetes bacterium | reverse complement strand
GCCGTGGCGAGCGGCTGCGGGTCCGGCTGATCGGGGTGGACGCACCGGAGTCGGTGCGCCCCGGCTACCCGGTGGAGTGCTGGGGGCCGGAGGCGTCGCGGGCGCTGTCCCGGATGCTCCCGGTCGGGTCTCGGGTCCGTGCTGCCTACCAGGACGGCGGGCGGCGCGACATCTACGACCGCGAGCTGTGGGACGTCTGGCTGCCCGACGGGACCTTCGTGCAGGCTCGGCTGGTGCGGCGCGGCGCGGCCGAGGCGGTCGCCTACGCCCCGCAGACCGACCACGCCGACCGGCTCGACGACGTGGAGCGCGGTGCCCGGCTCCGGGACGCCGGCCTCTGGGGCGCCTGCTGAGCGGCCCGCAACCACAACTGCATGATCAACGGGGTGGGGAGGGTGGTCTGACCTGCGGAGATGTAGTCGCACAACCACAACTGCATGATCACCGCGTGGGTGTGGGGGAGGGGTCGCGCGCGTCAGCGGCTAGTAGACGAGCGCCTGGGCGTCGTCGGCGAGCGCCTCCTGGATGAAGACCGGGGCACCGGCGATGCGTACGCCGGGAAGGACCCCGTCCGCGGTGATCGACCGGCGTGCCGCGCACTGCGAGCAGACCGTGACCGAGCCGTTCTCGAGGACCGCGGCCAGCAGCTCGTCCAGCGGCGCCGACTCGGCCAGCTCGAACTCCGCCGCCCGGCCCGGCAGCGCCAGCCAGGCGGACTCCCCGGTCAGCCACAACGAGACCGGCACGCCGCTCGCCGCCGCAACGGCCGCGACCGTGAATGCCTGTGCGCAGCGCTCGGGCGCGTCGGTGCCGGCGGTCGCCTTCACGACCAGGGATCGGGTCATGCGCTGCACAGTAGACTCGACTGTGTGCTGGAGGTCGTCGTCGTCACCGTCCTGGTCGCCGCGTTCGCGGTGGTCGCGGGCGTCGCCGGGCTGACCGTGCACCGGATCTGGACCGCGAGCGACCCGCACACCGGACGCGACCAGCAGGAGCAGTGACCGTGGAGATCCGCGCCGACATGGCGCCCCAGGTGATCCCCGTCTCCTGGCTGCTCGGCACCTGGCGGGGCGTCGGCGTCGGCGGCTACCCGACGGTCGAGGAGTTCCGGTTCTCCCAGGAGCTCACCTTCACCGAGCTGCCGGGCAAGCCGTTCGTCCACCACCTCAGCCGCAGCTGGCTGCTCGACGACGACGGCACCGAGGTGCGCCCGCTGGCACAGGAGACCGGCTACTGGCGGCCGGACGCCGACGGCAAGATCGAGCTGCTGCTGACCCACCCGACCGGCTTCGTCGAGATCTACCTCGGCACCGCCGACGGGCCCAAGATCGAGCTCAGCAGCGACGTCGTCGCCCGCACCGACACGGCCAAGGAGTACACCGCCGGGCACCGGCTCTACGGGCTGGTCGAGAGCAAGCTCCTGTGGGCGTACGACATGGCGGCCGTCGGGCAGCCGCTGCAGCCACACCTCTCCGCCACCCTCGAGCGGGCCTGACGCCGTGGGCGTTCCGCCGACCCTGCACGAGACCCTGCGCGCCAAGGGCTACCGCATCACGCCGCAGCGCCAGCTGGTGCTCGATGCCGTCGTCGCACTCGAGCACGGCACACCGGACGAGATCTGTGCCGAGGTGCAGCGGACCGCCAGGGGCGTCAACCTGTCCACCGTCTACCGCACCCTCGAGCTGCTCGAGGAGCTCGGCCTGGTCACCCACGCCCACCTCGGCCACGGCGCCCCGACCTACCACTCGGCGACGGGCGACGACCACCTCCACCTGGTGTGCCGCGTCTGCGGCGCCGTGACCGAGACCGAGGTGTCGCTGGCCGACGCGCTGGTCGCCCGGCTCGCCGACCAGCACGGTTTCGAGACCGATGTGGCCCACTTCGCCATCTACGGCACCTGCCAGGGGTGCGCGTCATGACCAGTCCCCTGCTCGCCCGCCCCGGCGCCGTCCCCGCCGACCCGCCGGACGAGGGCGTTGCCGCGCACTACGGCGACCCGTTCCGCGAGCAGCGCCTGCTCGTCGAGGGCGCCGCATCGGTCGACCTGTCCCACCGACCAGTGGTGCGGGTGACCGGGCCGGACCGCCTCAGCTGGCTGCACTCGCTGACCTCCCAGCACCTCGAGCACCTCGAGCCCGGCGTCGCCACCGAGGCCCTGCTGCTCTCGCCGCACGGTCACGTCGAGCACGCCATGGCCCTGGTCGACGACGGGGACTCGACCTGGGCCCACGTCGAGCCCGGCACCGCCGAGGAGCTCGTCACCTTCCTGGACCGGATGCGGTTCTGGTCGAAGGTCGAGGTCGAGGACGTCAGCCGGACGTTCGCACTGGTGCTGCGGCAGGCCCCCGTGACGGGTGCTGTCTCGCGTACGACGCCCGACGGGGTGGAGTCGTTCGTCCCCCGCGAGGACCTGGCCACTGTCCTCGACGGCGAGCTGGCCGGCGTCTGGGCCCTGGAGGCGCTGCGCATCGCGGCCGGCCGGCCGCGCTTCGGGCTGGAGACCGACCACCGCACCATCCCCCACGAGCTCGGCTGGATCCCGGCCGCCGTCCACCTCGACAAAGGCTGCTATCGCGGCCAGGAGACGGTGGCCCGGGTGAGCAACCTCGGCCGGCCGCCGCGCCGGCTGGTGCTGCTGCACCTCGACGGGTCCGAGTCGGAGCTGCCGGAGCCGGGGTCCATGGTCGTGCTGGGTGACCGCGACGTCGGCCGGGTGACCAGCTCGGCCCGGCACTTCGAGCTCGGTCCGATCGCGCTGGCGGTCGTCAAGCGCTCCACGCCGACCGACGCGACGCTGGTCGCCGGTGGCGTCGCCGCCGCGCAGGAGGTCCTGGTCCCCGCCTGACACCGGTCGGGGTTCGAGCAGCGAGGCGACTCGGCTGGACGGCTGCTCGGCTTGATCGTTCTCCGGCCCCACACTGGGCTCGTCGGGCGGACGCGGCTGGTCGACACCACGCTCACCCTGCGCGGCTAAGGCCCGCGACCGCCGGCCACTGTGGGGCCGCGGGACGATCTTCGCGCGCGGGCGGCGCGGCGGTGGTCAGCGGTCACATCTCGATGAGCAGGGTCACCGGGCCGTCGTTGACCAGCGCCAGGCTCATGTCCGCGCCGAACGCCCCGGTCTCGACGTGGGCGCCGCGATCGCGCAGCACGCGCACCAGGTGGTCGACGAGTGGCTCGGCGACCGGGCCGGGAGCCGCGGCGTTCCACGTCGGCCGGCGCCCCTTGCGGGCATCGCCGTAGAGCGTGAACTGGCTGATGACCAGCAGCGGGGCGCCCACCTCGGCGGCGGACCGCTCGTCGCGCAGCACCCGCAGCTCGTGCACCTTGGTCGCCAGCCGGGCGGCGACATCCTCGGTGTCGTCGTGGGTGACGCCGACCAGTACGACGAGGCCAGGCCGGTCGATGCGCCCCACGACGTCACCGTCCACCCGCACGCTCGCCTCGGTGACTCGCTGCACGACCGCCCGCACGCGGGCAATGTTGCCCGATGCTCGATGCCGGATAGCAGCGCGTACGTGCGGCAGGTGATCAGCCGCGGCCGAAGAGTCCCTTGCGCTTCTTCTTCGGGTCGTAGGACGACGCCACGGGGCGCGGTGTCTGCGGGGGCGTCGGCGCCGGGCGGTCGTCGTCGTCGGAGAAGCCAAGGCTGGACAGCTCGCGAAGCAGCATGGCGGTGTCCGCGTGGTCGCGCTTCACCAGCGGCTCCGGGTCGAGCTCGTCCGGGTCGTCGGCGGGCGGCGGCTCCTCCGCGGCGGCGGCGACCGGCACCGGCTCGGCGGCCGTCGCACGGTGCGTCGGGGTGTCACGGTTGAGCTCGGTCAGCATGCTGGCCGCCTGGGCGGCTCGGGCCGCGCCGTCGGCGACGTCCTCGTCCCGAGCGGCGCGGTCCGCCGCGTCTCGGGCCTTGCGCTCCTCGGCGTCGCGCGCCGCAGCCTGCTCGGCCACCACCTGCGCCTGGGCCTCGGCGGACTGCCGGGCCTGCTCCTCGCCGGTCAGCCGGGCCAGCTCGGCCGCTGCCTGACGGCGCGTGTCGGCGTCTTTCTCGGCTGCGACCCGCGCCGCTTCCTCGGCGGCGATGGCCTCGGCTGCCTCGGCGGCCAGCCGGTCGGCAGCTGCCCGCTCCTGGCGCTCGGCGTCCTCGCGGGCGATCGCCTCGGCGGCCTCGCGCACCTCCTGCTCGGCCTTGGCGCGGGCCCGGCGGTCGGCCTCCGCCTGCAGCTCGCGTTCCGCCTGCTCGCGCTCGGCCTGTCGCTGTGCCTCGGCCTGTCGCTGGGCCTCGGCCGCACGCTCGGCCTGCTCGCGGGCTGCGTGAGCCTCACGAGCGGCCAGCCACTCGGCGTGGGCGGCCCACGCCGGCTCCTCGGCCGCGCGGCGTTGCTGGGCGAGCCACTCGGCGTGGTCGGCCCAGGCGGGCTCCTCCGCGGCGGCGCGCTCGGCGGCTGCCATGGCCGCGTGCTCGGCCCAGGCAAGGGTCTCGGCGGTCGCTCGCTCGGCGGCGACCCACTCGGCGTGGTCGGCCCACGCCGGCCCCTCGGCCGCGCGGCGCTGCTGGGCGAGCCACTCGGCGTGGTCGGCCCAGGCGGGTCCCTCTGCGGCGGCGCGCTCTGCGGCGGCCCGCGCAGCGTGCTCGGCCCAGGCAAGGGTCTCGGCGGTCGCTCGCTCGGCGGCGACCCACTCGGCGTGGTCGGCCCACGCCTGCTCCTCGGCCAGACCGCGCGCGGCGTCGCCAGCCTCGCGTCGGGCTTGCTCAGCCTCTTCCTCCTTGGCCCGCTTGCGGGCGGCGGCGCGCTCCGCGCGGGCGGTGGCCTCCCGAGCCGCCAGCGCCTCGAGCTCCTTGTGCAGGATCTCGGCGTCGCGCAGCCGCTTGGTCTCGGACGCGATCCGGCGCTCCTCGGCCTCGACGCGCTCCTGCTCGGCCTGCTCGCGCTCGGCCCGCTCCGCCTCGGCGCGCTCTCGCTCCGCCTGCTCGGCCTGCTCGCGCTCGGCCTGCTCCGCCTCGGCGCGCTCGCGCTCAACCTGCTCGGCCCGCTCAGCCTCGGCGGCCTTCCGCTCCTCGAGGTCGACCAGAGCCACCACGGGCAGCACCAGCTCGGTCCCGACCTCGTCCAGGGGCTCCACGCCGAGCTCGACGGCCTCGAGCGCGTCGACATCATCGACATCGTCAACGGCCTCGATGTCGGCTTCGACCTCGATTGTCTCGACCTCGATGGTCTCGACCTCGACCGGCTCCATCTCCACGACCGGTGCCGCAGCGGCCCTGACGGCGGGTGACCCCTCGACACCCTCCACCTCGACCAACCCGGCCTCGACCAGGCGGGTGACCACCTGACCGGCCTCGAAGAGGGTGAAGCCGCAGTCCGCGGCCAGCTCGGCGACGCTGCGCTCCGCGTCGACCTTGCACAGCAGCGCCCACTCGTTCGGGCCCAGCGCGACGTCGTCGGCGGGGGTGCTGCCCGAGGACAGCGCCGGCACGCCCTGGGGGCCGCCGATCGAGCTCAGGATCTGTTCCCAGGTGGTCGCCCGGTCCCGCAGCTCGTCCAGCAGCGAGATCACCTGGGTCGGCGGGGCGACGTCCTGGCGGGTCTTCTTGTTCTTGCGGAACTTCCAGGCGCTGACCGGCCAGCCGAGCAGGTCCGCCAGGGCGTCCTTGAGGTGCTCGACCACGAACTCCTCGACCACCGCGAGCTCGACATAGCCCAGGTGCACCAGCAGCTCGCCGAGGCGCCAGCCCTGCAGCTCGGTGCGCTGGATCTCCAGCGCCTCCGCCAGGGCCTCCGGGGTGAGGGCGCCGCGCGACATGAGCCGGACCCCGAGCATGACCCGGCGCCCGGGCACCATGACGGCGTAGACCTCGCCGTCGCGCAGGTAGACCTCGGCCTCGTCGCCCTCCTGGTCGCGCACCACCAGGCAGCCGGTGGAGGAGGCGGCAGCCAGGTCGAGGAGCGCGGCTTCGACGGTGTTGGTGAGGAGGGCACCTTCGGGCACGTGTTCCTCCTTCCCGGGTCGATGGGCGCTGGTCGAGCAGGCGCGAGCCGGGAGCGCGGGCCGACCGCACCACCAGGCGTCTTCCATGGCATCGGCACGAGGAGCCGGGTTGTTGAGACGGTCCGGTCACCAGGTTCAAGCCCGCGCCGCCTGGCCCGGCCGGGAGCCGGCGCCGCGCCGGGCGCCGGACGTGGCACGATGCGGGCGTGAGCCCTCCCAGCACGCTGATCACGGTGGCGCCGACCGGCGCAGAGACGGCCAAAGCGGACGCCCCGCCGCTGCCCGTGACCCTGGACGAGCTGGTGACCACCGCCGTGGCCTGCCAGGCGGCCGGCGCCGCCCTGATCCACGTCCACATCCGCGGCGCCGACGCCCGCCCCACGCTCGAGCTGTCCCGGCTGCGCGACACGGTGAGCGCGCTGCGCGAGGCGACCACCCTGGTCGTCCAGCTCAGCACGGGGGGAGCGGTGACCGACCCCTTCGAGGACCGCCTGCGGGTCCTCGACGCCGAGCCCGACTCCTGCTCGCTGACCTGCGGCACGGTGAACTTCGGGGACGACGTCTTCAGCAACCCCTGGCCGTTCATGGCCGAGCTCTACCAGCGCACCCAGGCCAAGGAGGTCGTGCCGGAGTTCGAGCTCTTCGACCTGGGGCACGTGGCCGCCCTGCACCGGCTCCTCGACACGTACGGCCTGCCGTACGGCGGGCAGGTCCACTGCGACCTGGTCATGGGGGTGCCGGGCGGCATGCCCGGCACCGCGGCCGCGCTGGTGGCCGCCGTCCAGGCGCTGCCCGCCGGCTGCTCCTGGTCGGCCACCGGCATCGGGCGGACCAGCCTGCCGGTCGCGCTCGCCGCGCTGTCGGCCGGCGGCCACCTGCGGGTCGGCATGGAGGACACCCTGACCTTCGCCAAGGGCCGCCCGGTCACCGGCAACGAGGAGCTGGTCGCCCGGGCGGCAGAGCTGGCCCGGCTCGCCCAGCGGCCGCCCATGTCGACCGACGAGGCTCGGGCGCTCTTGCACGTCAAGGAGCGGACTCCGGCCCGGACTGCCTAGAGTGGCAGCCGGCCCACAACACGACGGAGAGCCGATGAGCCAGACAACGCCGTACCCGAACGGTCGGCGCCGCATCGACCGGGTCCTCGCCGACGACTTCGCCGCGGACCTGACCAGCCTCGACATGGACGAGGTCCGCAGCCGACGGCGCGAGGCCGAGCAGGAGGAGGCCGACCTCTCCTACATCCGCCGGATGCTGCAGGGGCGGATGGACATCCTGCGCGCCGAGCTGGCCCGCCGCTCCGGCGGTGGCGAGAAGATCGTCGAGCACCTGTCCCAGGTCCTGGCCGACTCCGCCCGCAGCGACCACGGCCTCGGCCGGTACCTGCGCGTCGAGCCGTCCCGCGTCGACGAGCACCGCCGCTCGGTCGAGCAGCTGATCGCGGACGTCGGCGTCTCCGACGTCGAGGGCCACACCGACGACGAGCTGCGCGAGTCGCTCGGCCGGCTCGAGGGCTTCGAGCAGGGGATCTCCGAGGACCGGCACCGGGTGCAGAAGGTGATGGACGCGCTGACCACCGAGGTCGCGTCCCGCTACAAGAGCGGCACCGCCTCCGTCGACGACCTGCTGGCCGAGCGCTGACAGCCCCCGGCACGACCGGCGTCGTCCTGGCCGAGGTCGTCCGGTCCGGTTTCGTCGAGGGCCATCACCACGGCAGCCTGGTGGCGCTGGGCGCCGACGGCGCCGCGGTGGTCTCGCTGGGGGACCCGGCGCGGCCGGTCTTCCCGCGCTCGTCCAACAAGCCGATGCAAGCCGTTGGGATGCTCCAAGCGGGTCTGCGCCTCGACGGCGAGCTGCTGGCGCTGGCGTGCGCGAGCCACTCCGGTGAGGCCTTCCACCTGGAGGGGGCGCGGCGGATCCTGGCCGGTGCTGGCCTGTCCGAGGACGACCTGCAGACCCCGCCCGACTACCCCGTCGACGAGGTCGAGAAGCTCTCGTACGTCGCCGCCGGCGGCTCACCCACTCCTCTCGCGATGAACTGCTCGGGCAAGCACGCCGCGATGCTGGCCACCTGCGTCGCCAACGGCTGGCCGACCTCGACCTATCGCGACCAGGACCACCCGCTACAGGTGTCGCTGCGCGGCACCGTCGAGCGGCTGGCCGGAGAGCCGGTCGCGGCCGTCGGCGTCGACGGCTGCGGGGCACCGCTGTTCGCGATGCCGCTGACCGCCCTGGCCCGTGCGTTCGCCGCGATCGCGAGGGCGGCCGACGGGACGCCGGAGCACCGCGTGGCGGCCGCGATCCGGGGCTACCCCGAGTGGCTGGGCGGCACCCGGCGGGACGTGACCCGCCTGGTCGCCGGCGTCCCCGGGCTGATCGCGAAGGACGGCGCCGAGGGTGTCTACGCCGCGGCGATGCCGGACGGCCGGGCCGTGGCGCTGAAGATCGACGACGGCACCCAGCGCGCCCGACCGCCCGTCATGGTGGCCGCTCTCCGGGCCCTGGGCGTCCAGGCACCGGTGCTCGACGAGCTGGCCGAGGCGCCGCTGCTCGGCGGCGGCGTGCCGGTCGGCTCGGTGCGCGCCGTGGTCCTGCAGCCCGCATGAGCGACCTCCTCAGCGACGACGTCGTCCAGCTGCCGGGCGGCGGACCCCGGCTGGCGCTGCGCCGGGGCTCCGGCCCGTCCCGGCCGTTCCTGCTCGTGCACGGGCTCTCGTCCAACGCACGGGTGTGGGACGGCGTGGGCCGGCGACTGGTGGCGGCGGGTCACCAGGTGGTCGCGGTCGACCTGCGGGGGCACGGGCGCTCCGAGCAGGTGGCCGAGGGCTACACCACCGACCGTGCCGCCGACGACCTGGCGGCCCTGTGCGACCAGCTCGGCCTGGTCGGCGACCGCACGCCGGTCGCTGCCGGGCAGTCCTGGGGCGGCAACGTCGTCGTGTCCCTGGCCGCCCGCCACCAGGCGCTCGCCGCCGTCGCCCTGGTCGACGGCGGGTGGATCTCGCTGGGCGAGCGGTTCGCGACGTTCGACGAGTGCTGGGCCCAGCTCGCGCCGCCCGTCATCAACGGCGTGACCCTGGCCGACCTGGCACTGCGGTTCCGGGAGTGGCACCCCGACTGGCCGCAGGAGGGCATCGACGGGACGTTGGGCAACTTCGCGGTCCGCCCGGACGGGACCGCGGCGGCCGCGCTGAGCCGGGAGCACCACCGCGAGATCGTGCACTCCCTGTGGGCCGACGACGTGCGGGTGTACCTGCCGCGAGTCACCGTGCCGGCGCTGGTCGCCCCCGCCGGGTCCCGCGACGCGGACGACGAGAGCCGGGCCGGGCCGCTGATGGCGCTCTCGCTCCTGCCGGACGCGTCGGCCTCCTGGTACGACGGCGCCGACCACGACCTGCACGCCCAGCACCCCGCGCGACTGGCCGAGGACCTGTTGGCGCTGGCCGCCCGGGTGGAGGCTGGGGAGTCATGAGCCGGATCGTGGTGATGGGGTCCGGGGAGACCACGCCGACGATGGTGCGCATCCACCGCGAGGTCTTCGCCAGCTGCCCGCCCGGGCCCGCGGTCCTGCTCGACACCCCGTTCTCGTTCCAGATGAACCGCGAGGAGCTGGTCACCCGCACCCAGCTCTACTTCGCGCAGAGCGTCGGCCACGAGGTGCAGGTCGCGCGGTGGCCGCACAAGGAAGCAGACCAGCAGGCT
>DASVED010000072.1:0-5641 GCA_036380775.1 Actinomycetes bacterium | reverse complement strand
CCGGGGGCACCGCGCCAGGTCGCAGCCGAGGTGGTGGTAACCGCCTGGCTCGACCCCGCAGTCGCGGCAGCGCCCCTCGGCCGCGCGGCGGTGGCGGGACATCGGGAAGGCCTCGGCCCCGATGTGCAGCATCGTCATCGTGCAGGATGCTGCGGTCGTCATCTCGCGCTCGCAGTCCAGACAGATCGCCATGCCACGAGGATGGCGCGATCCGGCGAGGTGCCGCCGGGCTCGTCCACAGGCCGTACGTCGCCGCGGCTAGACAACCCGACGCTCGGCGGTGAGCTCGCCCGGCGAGTCGCCCGTGTTGACCGTCTCGATCGGTTCGATGAGCAGGACCTCGGCGCCCTCGTCGGACGACGGCTGGTGCTGCACGCCCCGCGGCACGACGTATAGCTGCCCCGGACCCAGCTGGACGTCGCCGTCGTCCATCCGGATCGTGAGCCGGCCACGAAGGACGAGGAAGAACTCGTCGGTCTCGGGATGGCTGTGCCGGGTGAAGTCGCCCTGGGTCCTGACGACCCGCACGTCGTAGTCGTTGAGGACGGCCACGGTTCGCGGCGACCAGGGCTCGTCGAAGGTGGCGAGGATGCTTGCCAGATCCACAGGTTCGGCCATCGCCCGAGCCTGCCGCACGGCCGGCGTGGCCGTCCGGGCTCCCCGCGGACATCGGTGTGACCCAGGTCACCTGGCAGGCTGCAACCTGGGGCCGGGCCGGCGAGTCATCACTTCTGACGCCTCACGGTGAGGCGGCCGACGGACCGGGAGACCAACCGTCCACAGACACAAGGAGTCACGTTGAACACCATCAGGACCGCGGCACAGCGGGTGGCAGTGGTCGCCGCAGTGTCCGCTCTCAGCATCACCGGCTTCGCAGGGACGGCCTCGGCCGAGACGGCAGCGTTCACCGACGCCCGTGGCGACATGTCCCAGGGCGCGGACATCCGCAAGGTCCGCGTCGTCAACGGCGAGGAGCGCCTCCGGGTCAACGTCATCCACCGCGACCTGGTCCGCTCGTTCCGCAGCGGCAGCAGCGTCGCGGTCTACATCGACACCGACCGCGAGCGCAGCGGCCCGGAGTACGTCTTCCTGGGCGCCACGTTCGAGGGCGGCGACTACGCGCTGCTGCCGGCCGACGGCTTCAAGGCTGACGGCAACAGGCAGGTGCCGCTGCGCGGCGGGACCTACATCATGAAGCTCGACTACGCCGACGACGTCGCGCGCATCGCCATCGACCAGGTGGTCCTCGAGGACCCGGCCGAGGTGCGTGTCGAGGTCAAGACCGGCGCCGAGCTGCTCCCCGAGGGCAGCACCTCGCCGGGCGAGAACGAGAAGGACTGGCTGAACCAGCCGAAGCGCTTCACCACGTGGGTGGCGAAGGGCTGAGCACGGCCCCTAGAGACAGATCAGCGCGCCCGGGACCGCCACGGTCCCGGGCGCGCTGTCGTAGCTGATCCGTCCGCGGAACCCCGGCTCGTGCTCAGCCGAGCCGGAAAGACGATCCAACGGGCTCGGCGCGGCTGCACAGCGCCCCCCGTGGCCGTTGCGTCGTCTTTCGGGTACGCCGTCCTCGGCCCGGGGACGGGAACAGACGGGTCAGGCCGGTCGGGCGGGTCGGGCGCGGTAGGCGAGACCCCCGGGACGCGTCTGCCGAAGAATGATCCGGTCGATAGGCGCGATCTCTTCGGCGGTGTGCCGGGCGAGCATGGCGGCGAGGTCCAGGCGCTCGGCGTCGGTGCGGTACTCCGCGAGCTCCCGCTCGAGCCGGCGCTGCTCACGACGCAGGGTGCGGTGCCGGGCAGCGGTGGTACGCAGGGTGGTGACGGTGGATCGGATGGCAGGCATGACATGACCTCAGGTGAGACTGCGCCGGTCGAGGCTTCGGCCGGCCCTCCAAGTGTCGGCGCCCAGATGTCGGGAACCACGTCCTCTCGGTGTCGAATCCGTCACACGCGTCCTGGTCAGCGTGGCTCGTGATGCATGTCACGTCGCGGGGTTACGTCCAGATGTCGGCGCCGTGGCCGGTCGGTGTCGGGTCCCGGTCGACAGTCATCGTGCCGTCCATCCGCCGTCAACCATGAGGGTGTGGCCAGTCACCAGGGCCGCGGCCGGAGAGCACAGGAAGAGCACGGCGCCGGCGACGTCCATCGGCTCGCCGATGCGGTGCAGGGCGGCGATCCGCTCCACGACATCGGCCTCGAAGTTCGGGTCCGCCAGCGCCTCCTCCGTCCCGGGGGTACGGATGAAGGTCGGCGCGACGCAGTTGACGTTGATGCCCCGCGAGCCCCACTCCACGGCCAGACACCTCGTGAGGTGCGCGATGGCCGCCTTGGTCATGCAGTACACCGACTCCCCCGGAAGCGCCACCGCGCCGGCCTGGGACCCCATGTTGACGATCCGCCCGCCGCCCTGCCCGATCATGACCCGGCCCGCCGCCTGGCAGGCGAAGAAGGTGCCCTTGAGGTTCACCGCGAGAGTCTGGTCGAAGTCCTCCTCGACGACGCGCTCCGCGGGGTTCTCCGGGGCCGCCCCAGCGTTGTTGACCAGGATGTCCAGCCGGCCGAACCGCTCGACCATGTCATCGACCGCGGCCCGCACCTGCCCGACGTCGCTCACGTCGCACTGCAGCGGCATGGCCCGGCGACCCATCGCCTCGATCTCCGCGACGACGCCGGCGTCACTCGTCACGTCGCGCAGTCCGAGGGCGACGTCGGCGCCCGCGTGGGCGAGCGCGAGCGAGACGGCACGACCGAGTCCGCGTGCCGCCCCGGTGACGAGGGCGACCTGACCTGTCACGTCGAACCTGGGGAAATCGGTCACGAACTCCTCCTCGGGGGTGTTCGGTCAGCGGTCCACGAGCGTCATGGAGAACCGGTAGGCGGAGGCGCGGTAGACGTGGTCGCCGAACTCGACAGGGCGGCCCTCGTCGTCGTACGCCGTGCGCGTCATCGTGAGAAGTGCTGCTCCCCGACGCTCACCCAGCAAGGACGCCTGCCGGGCCGTCGCTGACGCCGCTCCGACCGCCTGGTCAGCGATCCTGATGCGCACCCCGGCTGCACGGAGCAGCTCGTAGAGCCCATGCCGTTCCAGGCCACGTGGGTCGAGCCGGACGAGGTCCCGCGGAAGATGGTTCGTCAGCACCGCGATCGGCTGACTGTCCGCGGATCGCAGCCGGCACACCTTCGTGACCGTCGTCCCGGTCTCGACCGCGAGCGCCGCGGCGACGTCCGGCCCCGCCCGGTGGTCGGTCAGCTCCAGCAGCTCGGTGGTGGGTCGCCGTCCCGCCTGCAGCAGGTCGTCGTGCAGGCTGGTCAACGCGAGCGAACGATTCACCTGGGCGCGCATCACCTGGGTGCCCACGCCGCGCTTGCGGACGAGCAGGCCGCGATCGACGAGGTAACCGATGGCGGCCCGCATCGTGGGCCGCGAGACGCCGAGACGGTCGGCGAGCTCGATCTCGTTGGCCAGACGTGCTCCGGGCGGCAGCCGCTCCGCAACGATCAGGGCCTCGAGCTGCACCGCCACCTGGTGGTAGATCGGCACGGGACTGGTCCGGTCCACGGACACCTGCGCGGCCACGTCGTCGGCGGCGCCAACGACGCTAACCGCTCGATGCGCGCCACCTGCCATGTGGCCGATGATGGCACAGCGCGTCATCCGTATGTCAGGACAAAGGTTGACCACTCCCTCGCCCCCCAGCAGACTGGCGGGCGAGCCTGCCGGACGCTGCCGGCGACGCCTGTCGAGAGGTGCTTGGATGCGGGTCGCCCTGATCGGGACGGGGCGCATCGGTGCCGCCCACGCCGAGGTCGTGCGGGACCATCCGGAGGTCGACGCCCTCGTCGTGGCCGACGTCGACGCGGCACGGGCGGCCACCCTCGCCGACAAGCTCGGCGTCCGGCACGCGCCGGTCGACGACGCGGTCGGCGGCGCAGACGCGGTCGTCATCGCGGCGGCGACACCCGCTCACGCCGAGCTCATCCTGGCGGCGGCCCGGCGCGGGCTGCCCGTGTTCTGCGAGAAGCCGGTCGCGGCCGACGTCGCCACAAGTCTGCGGGTGGCGAGAGAGGTGCGCGAGCTGGGCGTGCCCACCCAGATCGGCTTCCAGCGCAGGTTCGACGCCGGATACGTGGCCGCCCGAGATGCTCTGCGCAGCGGGGCGCTCGGCGAGCTCCGCCGGGTGCATGCCCTCACCGCCGACCGGGAGCCGCCCGCGGCCTCGTACATCGCCACCTCTGGCGGCATCTTCCGCGACTGCCACATCCACGACTTCGACATCCTGCGGTGGGTGACCGGCCGGGAGGTGACCGAGGTCTACGCCGTCGGCGCCAACCGCGGGGACGGGTCCTTCCGCGAGAGCGGCGACGTCGACGAGTCGGCTGCCGTCCTCACCCTGGACGACGGGACGCTCGCCACGCTGCAGGGGTCGCGCTACAACGGCGGTGGCCACGACGTACGCATGGAGCTGGCCGGGACGGCGGCGACGTGGGCGGTCGGCCTCGACGCCAGCGCCGCACTGGTGTCGGCCGAGAGGGGCGTGGACTTCCCCGACGGGACGCCGTGGGACACCTTCTGGGGACGGTGGACCCCGGCGTACGTCGCCGAGATGAACGCGTTCGTCGACCTCGCGCTGGGCCGTCGGGAGAGCCCGTGCACGGTGGAGGAGGCATTGGAGGCCATGTACGTCGCCGAGGCAGCCACCCTGTCGCGCCTCGAGCACCGCCCGGTCGGCCTGGCGGAGGTACGGCCGGCGTGACAAAAGCCTTCGATGTCATCACCGTCGGTCGGATCTGCGTCGACATCTATCCCCTCCAGGTCGGGGTGGGGCTCGCCGAGGTCGAGACCTTCGGCAAGTACCTCGGCGGCTCCGCCACCAACGTCGCCGTCGCGGCCGCCAGGTACGGGCGGAACAGCGCGGTCGTCACGGGGACCGGCGACGATCCCTTCGGCCGGTGGACCCACGAGGCACTGCGTGGCTTCGGCGTGGACGACCGGTGGGTCGCGACCGTGCCCGGGCTGCTCACCCAGGTGACGTTCTGCGAGGTGTTCCCGCCGGACGACTTCCCCCTCTACTTCTACGGCCGCTCTCCCACGGCGGCCGACCTGCAGATCCGGCCGGACGAGCTGGACCTCGACGCGGTGCGGACCGCAGGGGTCTTCTGGGTCACCGGCACCGGAATGTGCCAGGAGCCGAGCCGCGCCGCGCACCTGGCCGCGCTGGAGGCACGCGGCCGCAGCGCGCACACCGTCGTGGACCTGGACTACCGCCCGATGTTCTGGGCGTCGCGCGCCGACGCCGGGGAGCAGATCGGGCGGCTGCTGCAGCACGCGACTGTGGCGGTCGGCAACCTGGACGAGTGCGCGACGGCCGTCGGTGAGAGCGACCCCGAGCGCGCCGCGGCCGCCCTCCTCGACCGCGGGGTCGAGCTCGCCGTGGTCAAGCAGGGTCCGCGCGGCGTCCTGGCCCGGACCGCACACGAGCGCGTCGAGGTCCCGCCGTTCCCCGTGGACGTCGTCAACGGCCTCGGCGCGGGGGACGCGTTCGGCGGTGCCCTGTGCCATGGGCTGCTCGCCGGGTGGCCGCTGGAGGAGGTGGTGCGCTTCGCGAACGTCGCCGGCGCAATCGTCGCCTCGCGCCTGG
>DASVED010000071.1:0-8042 GCA_036380775.1 Actinomycetes bacterium | reverse complement strand
GCCCGGGCCGAGCCGCCCATCGGGCCGACGGAGTAGGACAGCATCTCGATGCCAGCCAGCCGGCCGCGCAGCTCGTCGGGGATGGTCTGGTTCCAGATCGTGCTGCGGAAGATGCCGCTGATCATGTCCGCCGCCCCGGCGCAGGCGAGGAAGAACAGCGCGAACCAGATCGTCGGCGAGAGGCCGACCAGGGCCATCGACCCGCCCCAGACCATCGAGGCCACGACCACCGCCCGGCCGTGGTGATGGAAGCGCGTCGTCCAACCGCTCGACAGGGTCGCGAGCAGGGTGCCGACGCTCTCGGCGGTGTAGAGCAGCCCGAGCAGATGGGGCCGTTCCAGCACCTTCTCGGCGAACGCCGGGAACAGCACGATCGGCATCGCCATGAACATCGCGACCATGTCGATGACGTAGGTGCCGAGCAGGTCGCGCCGGCCGACGGCGTACCGGATGCCGGAGACGATGGACTCGACGCTCGGCGGGGTCGAGTGCTCGGTCGGCGGGTAGCGCCGCATCGAGGCGAACAGCGCCGTCGCGAGCACCAGCCCGACGATGTCGACGGCGTAGGCCCACGACACGCCGACGGTGGCCACGAGCACGCCGCCGAGGGCTGGACCCAGCAGGGTCCCGATCTGCATCCCGAGCGACTGCACCGCGGCGGCCGCCGCGAGCTGGTCGTGCCGCACGACGCGGGGGAGCAGCGCCTCTCGGCTCGGTCGCTGCAGCGACTGGGCGATCGTGAGCAGGAACCCGACGGCGTAGATGGCCCACACGCTGGGCCGGTCGAGCAGTGCGTTGGCGAGCAGCGCCGCGGTGAGGACGACCTGCGCCAGGCCGCAGAGCACCAGCATCTTGCGGCGGTCCACGTGGTCGGCGAGCGCCCCGCCGTACAGGCCGAACACGACGAGCGGGACCAGCTCGACGAGCGCCATCGCACCGACCGCGAAGTTGGACCCGGTCAGCTGGTAGATCTGGTACGGCAGCGCGACGTAGCTGACCATCGCGCCGAGGTAGAACACGGTGCCGGCGGCGAACAAGCGGCGGAAGTCGCGTGAGGTGCGCAGCGGCGTCACGTCGACGCGGAGGCGGGCAACGCGTTCGCGCAGGGACAGACCGTCGGACACGAAGGTCAAGGGTGACAGCCCGCGACGCGCCACGCAGCCGATATCCGCTCGGTCGGGCAGAGTAGGCCGGTGCCCTGCTTCTGGCGGCCGGTCGCCGCGTCGCTGCTGCTCGCGACTCTCGCGCTCGGTCCGGCGGGCCCTACGTCGCCCGCCGGTGCCGACGTCCTGCCGCTGGCCGGGCGGGTCGTGGCCATCGACCCGGGCCACCAGCTGGGCAACAGCCGCTTCCCGGAGAAGATCGGTCGCCTGGTCTGGGTCGGCCTCTGGAAGCCGTGCAACACGACCGGCACCGCGACCGACGGCGGCTTCCCCGAGGCGACCTTCACCTGGCGGGTGTCACGGAGGCTCAAGGCCAGGCTGGAGGCGCTCGGCGCCACGGTGCGGATGACCCGCACGACGAACAGCCTCGACGACTGGGGGCCCTGCGTCGACTACCGGGGCCGGTTCGGGCAGCGGGTCGGGGCCGACGTCGCGGTGTCGCTGCACGGTGACGGCGCGGCCCGGACGACCCGCGGGTTCTTCGTGATCCGGCCCGGCCTGCGCGAGGGCTACACCGACGACATCACCGCACCGTCGAAGCGACTCGCCGGCAACATCCGTGGCGCGCTGCTCGGCGCCGGCTTCCGGGTCTCCACGGCGTACGGCGGCGACGGGCTCGACACCCGACGTGACCTGGGCACGCTGAACATGGCCGACGTGCCGACCGTGATGGTCGAGCTCGGCAACATGCGCAACCGGGCAGACGCCCGCTGTATGACGTCCGCGGCCTGCCGGGACCGCTACGCGGCCGGCCTCGCGGCGGGGGTGGTCGCCCACCTGGCGCGACGCTGACAGGATGGTGCGCACCGGACCATGGAGAAGCAGGTGAGTGCAGTGGCTGCGAAGAAGCCAGCGAAGTCGGCGTCGGGCAAGGCGGAGAACGACGTGCAGCGCCGGATGCGCGAGGCGCTCGAGGCCAAGCAGGCCAGGGACCGCGCGACGCACGGCGAGGACCACCTCGGCGGGCGCAACGTCGGCCCGTCGAACAACGACAAGACAACTCGCCAGTTCCGACGCAAGTCGGGCGGCTGAGGGGCGGCGCACAGCCGACAGCCGGGACAGACTGCCCGCGGGCAGGGCACCATCGTCAGCACCACCCTCGGTGTGCCGGAGCGCCCATGAAGAGCTTCGAGGAGCTGCAGTCGGGACTCGGGCCGACGCTGGCCCTGAACACAGCCGGGTCGACCGGCGAGCACGTCATGCTGGTGCTGCCGTCCTTCAGCATGGGCGAGTCGCTGCTGTCGCACTACGCGGCGCGCATCCCCGCGCTCGAGCACCGCTACCTGGTGGTCATGGCCGTCCTGCAGCGGATCGGCTCCTGCGAGATGATCTTCATCGGCTCGGAGGAGCCGGCGTCCGAGGTCATCGACTACTACCTCGCGCTGCTCCCGGAGACGGTGCGCGACAGCGTGCGCGCGAGGTTCCGGACGGTCACCGTCCCCGACCGTTCGGCGCGCTCGGTCGCCGCGAAGCTCCTCGAGCACCCGGAGATCGTCGCGACCGTGCGGGGGATGGTGGGTGACCGGCCCGCCTACATCGAGCCGTGGAACGTCACCGAGCACGAGGTGGACGCGGCGGTCGCCCTGCAGGTGCCCATCAACGGCTCGGCGCCGGCGCTGCTGCCGCTCGCCTACAAGAGCGCGGGACGCGGACTGTTCCGCGCGGCAGGGGTGCCGCTGCCCTACGGCCACGAGGACGTGCGGACGGTCGACGACGTCGTGGCGGCGGCCGAGGACGTCCACCGGTCCCGGCCCGACTGCACGGCCGTGGTCGTGAAGCACGACGACAGCGGCGCCGGAGACGGCAACGCGGTCATCGACCTTCGCGGCGACGTCCGGGCCGCCGTCGAGGCGCTGCCCGACTGGTACCTTCGCGACCTGCTCGCCGGCGGGGTGGTCGAGGAACGGATCGGCGGCACGGAGTTCACCAGCCCGAGCGCGCAGATAGACGTGCTGCCCGACGGTCGGGTCCTGCTGCTCGCCACCCACGAGCAGGAGCTGGGCGGAGCGGACGCGCAGGTCTACATGGGCTGCCGGTTCCCGGCTGATGCCGCCTACGTCACGGACCTGGGGCGGCACGCGGTCGCCGTCGGCGAGCAGCTCGCGCGGCAGGGGGCGGCCGGGCGGATGGGCATCGACTTCGCGGCCGCGCGGGACAGCGCGGGGACGTGGCGCGTCTTCGCCCTCGAGGTCAACCTCCGGAAGGGCGGGACGACGCACCCGTACGCAGTTCTGCGCAACCACGTCCCCGGTCGGTACGACGCCGGGTCGGGCCGGTGGGTGGCGAAGGACGGCTCCTTCCGCGCGTACCGCTCCAGCGACAACGTGCTCAACCCGGCGTGGCTCGGGCTCCCGCCGTCGACGGTCGTGAAGGCGGTGGGCGAACGCGGGCTGCACTTCGACCACCGCACGGGGACGGGCGTGGTGCTGCACATGCTGTCCTGCCTGGCGGTGGACGGGCGCTTCGGGATGACCGCGATCGGCCGGGACCCGGCGCAAGCCTCGGAGCTCTTCGACGCGACCCGCGCCGCCGTCGAGGCGAGCGTCTGACACTGCGGAGGGATGTCCTCTCCCCTGCCATAGCCTCGGAGCGTGACCGTCCACGAGCTCTCTCGCACCGACGCGCGGCGCATCGCGGTGCGCGCGCAGCTCCTGGACAGCACGCGGCCGACCGACCTGTTCGACACGGTGCGCCACCTGACGCTGCTGCAGAACGACCCGACCGCCGCAGTGGCGCCGAGCGCGGACCTGGTGCTGTGGAGCCGGCTCGGATCGGCGTACGAGCCCGACGAGCTGCAGGACGCGCTCGACAGCCAGCAGCTCATCGAGCTGCACATGATGCTCCGGCCGCGCGCGGACCTGCGTCTCTACACGGCCGAGATGGCAGCGTGGCCCGGGCCGGGGGAGCTGCGGGAGTGGCAGGAGGACAACGAGCGCTGGGTCGCCACCAACGAGGAGTGCCGGCTGGACATCCTCGAGCGGCTCCGGATGGACGGGCCGCTGCCGGCCCGCGAGCTTCCGGACAGCTGCGTCGTGCCGTGGAGGTCCAGCGGCTGGACGAACAACCAGAACGTCACGAAGATGCTCGACTTCCTGGTGGCGCGCGGCGAGGTCGCGACGGCCGGCCGCGAGTGCCGCGAACGGCTGTGGGACCTGGCCGAGCGGGTCTACCCGGACGAGCCGGCGGTTGAGCTCGACGAGGCGATGCGCCTGCGGAGCGAGAAACGGCTGCGGGCGCTCGGGATCGCCCGGACGCGGGCGACCGAGACCCTGGGGGAGCCGAACCATGTCGGCGCGGTCGGTGAGCCGGCCGTCGTGCAGGGCGTCCGAGGAGAGTGGCGGGTCGACCCCGAGCAGGTCGGCCGGCCGTTCCGCGGGCGTGCCGCGCTGCTGTCGCCGCTGGACCGGCTGGTGTACGACCGGAAGCGGATTGCCGAGATCTTCGAGTTCGACTACCAGCTGGAGATGTACAAGCCCGCCGCCAAGCGCCGCTGGGGGTACTTCGCGCTCCCGATCCTGCACGGCGACCGCCTGGTGGGGAAGCTCGACGCCACCGCCGACCGCAAGGCCGGGGTGCTCCGGGTCGACGCCATCCACCCGGACGTGCCCTTCACCACGACCATGACCGCAGCAGTCCGCCGCGAGGTCAAGGATCTGGCTCACTGGCTCGAGCTGGACCTCACGCTGCCCGACTGAGCCTCGACCAGGTGCGCGACGTCAGGGCTCGGCGACCGGGCTGGCGACCGTCTCGCAGTCACTGTCCACCGGCTGCCGGGTCGAGGGCACCCGCTCCCGCTCGGTGAGGTCGACCTGGGCACGGCTGGCGGACGAGCGGGTCGCGAGCACCGAGCCGGCGAGGATCAGCGCGAAGCCGACCGCGGTCGCCACGGTGAACGCCTCGTCCAGGACGACGACGCCGAGCAGCAGGGCGACGGCCGGGTTGAGGTACGTGATGACGGTTGCCCGGCTGGGCCCCACCTCGGCGATCAGCTCGAAGAACACCACGAAGGCGAGCGCGGTGCAGACCACCGCGAGGCCGATGACCGACCAGACGACCTTGGCCGCCGGCAGCTCCGCCGGCGCCTGGGCCAACCCCACCGGGAGGTAGATCACCGTGGTCACCAGCAGCGACACGGTGATGACCCCCAGGCCGGGCAGGTGGGACAGCCAGCGCGACAGGATGATCGGGCCGACGGCGTAGCAGACCGAGACGCCGGCGACGGCCAGGACGGCGCTCATGTCGCCCGCGCCGACCTCGAACCCGACCAGCGCCGCCACCCCGGCCAGGCCGACGAGCAGGCCGAGCATGCGGCGGAGGTCGGGGCGCTCGTCGGCGTGGGTCAGCCGTCCCGCGCCGAGCAGTGGTATGGATGCGAGCAGGGCGGCGACCAGCGGGACGGAGGCCAGCAGCAGCCCGGTCAGCGAGCTGGACAGGCGCTGCTCGGCGACACCGAGCAGCAGCCACGGCCCGGCGATCTCGATCAGCGAGAAGGCGAGGATCGGCAGCCAGGCGGCCCGCAGCCCGCGCAGGTGGCCGCGGGCCAGCGCGACAGGCAGCAGCAGCAGGCCGGCGAGCAGGGTGCGACCCAGGACGAGGACCGAGGGCTCGATCTCCTCCACGGCAACCTTGATCAGCAGGTAGGGCACGCCCCAGATCACGCCCATCGCGACGAACAGCACCCAGCCCCGTCGGCTCATCGCGTGGGTCCTCCTCGGTCGACCTCCGTGTCAGCAGCCATTGTGCCCGACGGGGCTGACAGTCCCGCGGCGCGGGATGGGGGAACTTGCCGGGACGGCGGCTACGTTGGGGCGGCGATGGACGAGAACAGGGCACGGAAGGTGGTCGACACGCTGCGCGAGCGCGGCGTCGACGCCCACCTGGAGAAGGCCGGGGTCTACCAGTTCGGCGTGCGGATCTCGCTGCCCGACGGGCGGCAGGCGATCTGGGACTCCGACGGCACGGCCGGTCTCGAGGCGCAGGTGATGCGCAACGGGATGCTGGTCGGCTTCGTCCCCGTGATCGAGCACTCCGAGCACTTCGACGACGACCAGGTGCTGGACGCGATCCTGCGCACCGACTACGACAGGCCGGTGGCCACGCGACGGGCCACAGCGCCACCGCCCGCGGCACCTCTGCCACGGCAGGGTGGGGTCTTCCGACGGTTCCTGGGCGGCTTCCGCCACCACTAGCCGATCGCGTCGGCCAGCAGCCTCGCGATGTCGCCGAGCACGTGCCGGCCGGACTCGACGACCCGCCGTCCCGAGGCGACCACGTCGGTCACGTCGCCCGCGGTGGCCGCGAACACGACGCGGTCGGCCGCCGTGTCCGGCGTTCCTCCGGCGGTCCGGACCGAGTCCAGCCGGACCGCGACCAGGTCGGCGCTGGCTCCGGGTGCCAGCCGGCCCGCGTCGGGCATCCCGAGTGACGCGTGGCCGGCGATCGTCGCGGCGTCGAGCAGCTGCCCGGTGGAGAACGTGCCGCGGACGCCGCTGGCCAGCCGTTCGTCGAGCTCGACGGCCCGGGCCTCCTCGAACAGGTCGATCACGGCGTGGCTGTCCGACCCGAGCGTGATCGGCGACCCGGCGTCCCGCAGCAGCCGGGCGGGGCCGATCCCGTCGGCCAGGTCGCGTTCGGTGCTGGGGCACAGGCAGGTGTACGTCGCCGAGGCACCCAGCAGGGCCACCTCCTCGTCCCCGAGGTGCGTCGCGTGGACCGCGGTCGTCCGCGGGCCGAGGACGCCGTGGTCGTGCAGCAGCCGGGTCGGGCTGACGCCGTAGGCCGCCAGGCACTGCTCGTTCTCGGCCGGCTGCTCGGACAGGTGGCAGTGCAGCGGCGCGGGCGCCGCGCCGCCCGCCCACGCCGCCACCTCCGCGATCTGGTCCGCAGGGACCGCGCGGACCGAGTGCACGGCGGCCCCGACGACCACGTCCGAGGCACCGGACAGCGCGGCCCGCAGGGCGTCTGCCCGCTCGGCCCACCCCGCGGCGTCGCCGTCCCCGAACCGGCGCTGCACCCCGGAAAGGGGCGAGCCGATGCCGCCGGCCAGGTAGCAGGTGTCGAGCAGGGCGATCCGCAGCCCCGCCTCGCGGGCGGCCTGCACCAGGGCGAGGCCCATGGCGTTGAGGTCGTCGTAGCGGCCGCCGTCGGGGCGGTGGTGCAGGTAGTGGAACTCGCCGACGCAGGTCACCCCGGCGAGGACCATCTCGGCGTAGGTGGCGCGGGCCAGGGCCAGGTAGGTGTCGGGGTCCAGCCGCTCGGCGACCGCATACATCTGGTCCCGCCAGGTCCAGAACGAGCCGCCGGGTGTCGCTGCCTGGGCCTGTCCGCGCAGCGTGCGGTGGAAGGCGTGCGAGTGAGCGTTCGCCAGGCCCGGCAGCACGAGGCCGCGCAGTCGCTCGCCGGTGGCCGGCGCGTCCTCGGTCACGGTCACGATGCGATCCCCGTCCACCTCGATCAGGACGTCGCGCGCGACCCGGCCGGGCGGCAGCCAGGCCAGCTCGCAGTGGTAGGTGGTGGTCACGACGAGCCGGCCGTCTCGTCGGTCAGCAGGTGGGTGAGGACCGTGGTCAGCGCCTCGACACCGGCCAGGCAGTCGTCGGGGTCGGCGTGCTCGGCGGGGGAGTGGCTGACCCCGGTCGGGTTGCGGACGAAGAGCATCGCCGTGGGGACACCGGCGCCGGCGAGCACGCCCGCGTCGTGGCCGGCGCCGGTCGCCAGGACAGGTACGCCGCCGAGGATCTCGGCCAGGTCGTCGCGCAGCTCGTCCGGGAAGGCGACCTCGGGCGACCAGGACTCCTCGGCCGGGTCGGCCCCGGCGGCGGCCCCGACGGCGGCCACCACCGAACGTACGGACTGCTCGTCCTCGCCGCGCGCGTCGAG
>DASVED010000070.1:0-2088 GCA_036380775.1 Actinomycetes bacterium | reverse complement strand
TGGCACGTGGCCTCCTCGGTGGGACATGGACGGAGGCCCCGGTCCGCGGGGTGCGGCCCGGGGCCGGCCGTGGTCGTGCGTGACGGTCGCGCTCAGGCAACCGCAGTCTTCAGGGCGTCTCCGAGCGCGCCGGCCTCGTCGGCCGACAGCTCCACGACGAGCCTTCCGCCACCCTCGAGCGGGACGCGCATGACGATGCCGCGCCCCTCCTTGGTGACCTCGAGCGGACCGTCGCCCGTTCGCGGCTTCATGGCCGCCATCCTGGCTCCCTTCACTTGAGCACGCCAGCTGACGGCAGAGACTCGTGCAGCCCGCGAGACGTCGACACGGCGTGTGTGTTGGGTGCATTATCCCGCGAAACCCCCGCCCGGCGAAACGCGACCGGGGCGACCGGGAGAGAATCGGCAGCTGTGAACGCACGTTCGGCACTGTTCGACCTCTATGGCGACCACCTGCGGTCCCGCGGAGGGCGCGCTCCCGTCGCCGCCCTCGTCCGGCTCCTCGCGCCCCTGGGCGTGGCCGCCCCCGCGGTTCGGACCGCGGTCTCCCGGATGGTGCGCCAGGGCTGGCTCGACCCGGTCCGTCTCGACGGCGGGCCTGGTTACGCACTGACGCCGCGTGCCGTCCGCAGGCTGGACGACTCCGCCGCCCGCATCTACCGGACCCAGCAGCAGGGCTGGGACGGCTCGTGGCATCTCGCGGTCGCGGCGCTGCCGACGGAGCGCAGCCGCCGGGACCGGCTCCGCGCGGGCCTGACCTTCCTCGGCTTCGCCCAGATGGACGACGCGACCTGGATCGGTCCCCGGTGGTCCGAGGAGGTCGACTCTCTGCTCGAGCTGGAGGGTGTCCGCGCGGAGCGCTTCACCGCTCGCCACGACGGTGACTCGCACAGCCTGGTCCGGCGCGCCTGGGACGTGGAGGGGCTCGGCCGGGCCTACACCCGATGGCTCGCGGACGCCGAGCAGCTGATGACCGAGGCGGGGCCCGAGGCGGACGACGAGGCGGCCTTCGCGGCCCGGTCACGGCTGGTCCACGAGTGGCGCAAGTTCCTGTTCCTGGACCCCGGCCTGCCCAGGCCTCTCCTGCCGGGCGACTGGCCTGGGGACAAGGCCGCCGACTTCTTCGACGCCGAGAGCGAGCGGCTGCGGCCGGCGGCGACCCGGTTCGTCGAGCGCTGCCTGACCGCACCGTCCTGACTAGTCTCGCGACCCACCCGCCGCCGTCCCGAGGAGACCACGTGTCCGACGTCCTGCTGCTCGACCTGGCCGAGTCGGTCGCGACGGTCTCCCTCAACCGGCCGGAGGCGATGAACGCCCTCGACGTCGAGCTCAAGACGGCTTTGAGGGACGCCCTGGCCGGTCTGGCCGAGGACTCCGCCGTCCGCGCGGTCGTGCTGACCGGCGTCGGCCGGGCGTTCTGCGTCGGGCAGGACCTCGCGCAGCACGCCCACAACCTCGAGGCCGACCCGGATGCCGTGTGGTCCACGGTGCCCGACCACTACACGCCGATCGCCACCCTGCTGGCCACGATGCCCAAGCCGGTCGTCGCTGCGGTCAACGGGGCAGCAGCGGGGGCGGGCGCCGCCTTCTCGTTCGCGTGCGACTTCCGGGTGGCTGCCGAGACCGCGAAGTTCACGATGGCCTTCTCGGCTGTGGGCCTGTCCGCGGACTCCGGGTCATCGTGGTCGCTGCCCCGCCTGGTCGGGATGGCCAAGGCGAAGGAGCTCCTGCTGCTCGGCCCGACGCTGACCGCGCAGCAGGCTCTCGAGCTGGGCCTGGTGACCGAGGTGGTGCCGGCCGACGCCGGTCAGCACGACCGCGCGGACGGCGGGGTCCTCGGCCAGACCGGCCAGTGCGTCCCTCAGCGCCGTCTTGAGCTCGGTGTCGAGGGCGTTCATCGCCTCCGGCCGGTTGAGGGAGACCGTCGCGACCGACTCGGCCAGGTCGAGCAGCAGGACGTCGGACACGTGGTCTCCTCTGGCAGGCGGCGGGTGGGTCGCGAGACTAGTCAGGACGGTGCAGTCAGGCAGCGCTCGACGAAACGGGTCGCCGCCGGCCGCAGCCGCTCGCTCTCGGCGTCGAAGAAGTC
>DASVED010000069.1:0-14543 GCA_036380775.1 Actinomycetes bacterium | reverse complement strand
CTCATCGACCCGGAGACGTTCGGCACGGGCATCGAAGGAGCGGTCGACCGCTATGTCGCGATGACCCGGGCGACCCAGCAACTCGTCATCCTCACGTCCTCCTGACGTCGGCTCGCCGCCGGGACCGATGACTTCCCGGCGGGATCATGGTCTGGTGTGGCATGGACGACGCGACGCGAACAAGGCTCGCTGGCTCGCTGGACGGGTCGGTGCTGCTGCCCGGCGACCCGGCGTACGACGAGACCCGGACGATCTGGAACGCCATCGTCGACCGGCGGCCTCGGGTGATCATCCGCTGCGCCAGCGTTCGGGACGTGGTCACCGCGGTCCGGACGGCCCGCGAGCACGACCTCGAGATCGGCATCCGGTGCGGCGGCCACAGCGCGGCCGGCCACGCTGTCCCCGACGGCGGGTTGATGATCGACCTGTCACCCCTCCGCGCGGTCCGTGTCGACCCGGGACACCGCCGGGCGGTCGTGCAGGGCGGCGCCCTCCTCGGGGCGCTGGACCGGGCGACCCAGGAGTACGGGCTCGCCGTGACCGCCGGCAACGTGTCGCACACCGGCGTCGGCGGCCTCACCCTCGGCGGCGGGATGGGCTGGCTGGCCCGGCAGGTCGGCCTGGCGTGCGACAACGTCGCGTCGTTCGAGATCGTCACCGCGGACGGTGAGGTGCTGCGCGCCAGCGAGAGCCAGCACCCCGACCTGTACTGGGCGCTGCGGGGCGGCGGGGGCAACTTCGGCGTGGTCACCGAGTTCGAGTTCCGGCTGCACGACATCGGCACCGAGTCTCTGTCCGTCGAGATCGACTTCCCCGTCGACCAGGCGGTCACCGCACTGCGCGGGTGGCGAGATCTCAACGCGTCGGCACCTCGCGAGGCGACCTTCACGGCCGGGATCGGCGGCGGTGTCGTGACGCTCGGCTACATCTGGGTGGGGAACCCGCAGCGGGGCGAAGCGCTCGTACCCGCGGTGCGCTCGCTGGGTCGCCCGTCGGCCGAGCGTGTCGTGCCGTCGACCTACGTCGAGCTGCAGTCCCGCGACGACGTGGTGGACGGGCACGCGCGGCGGCGGTACGCCAAGGGGCACTACTTCCGAGAGCTCACCGACGAGGTCATCGACACGATGGTGGCCGTGACCGATGTCGGCCCGTTCGCGCCCGGCGTCGGGCTGCAGGCTTACGGCGGGGCGATCGCTGACGTGCCCGAGGGCGACACCGCCTTCAGTCACCGCGAGACCGCCTTCGAGCTCGGCGCGAGCACCGGGTGGACGGATCCCGGCGAGGACGAGGTGCGCATCGAGACGGCTCGGTCCTACGCCGCCACGCTCGAGCCGTTCGCCTCCGGGGTCTACGTGAACGTCCTGGGTGACGAGGGTTCCGCCGGCGTGCGGCGGGCGTACTCGGCCGACAAGCTGGCCCGGCTCACCGCCGTGAAGGACACCTATGACCCGCAGAACATCTTCCACCTCAACCAGAACATCCAACCCTCAGGCGCGTCGGCGAATAGCTGACGCATGCGTGACAGTCGATGATCTGCACCCATGAGGAGAACGTCTGTGAATCACATCGGACGACTGGCGGTAGCCACCACATCCGCCGGAGTGCTGCTGATCGCGGGTGCGGGCTCAGCCTTCGCTCACGAGTGCTTCAACGCGAAGCGGAGCGCCAATGGGAACGCTGGGGCGGCGGCGTCGCAGGGGTGGAACACGTTCGCCGAGGATGCCGCCTTCTTCTTCTTCCCGGGGCTGTGTGACGAAGGGATCGCGATCCTGGCCGACGCGGCCGGCGTCACACCCGACACTCCGATCCTCGGAAACGCCACGATGGCATCTGGTACGGGAGGGGCAGGGACCCCCGCGATCCACTACCTGGACCTGGAGAGCCTCTTCCCGGCCGTGCCCGACGCGCTGGCCGCCTGCGCCCCGTAGGTCGCGCTCTGAGAGTTACCGCGCGGCCACCCTGGCTGCGGCGCTCGCCACGCGCTCGTCGGTCGCCGTCAGGGCGATCCGCACGTGCCGGGCGCCGGCCACGCCGTAGAAGGACCCCGGCGCCACCAGGATCCCGAGCCGCGCCAGGTCGGCCACCGTGGCCCAGCAGTCCTCGTCGCGGGTCACCCAGAGGTAGAGCCCGGCCTGTGAGTGCTCGACGCGGTACCCCGCTGCCGAGAAGGCGGAGGCGAGCGCCACACGACGTACCAGATAGCGGGCCTTCTGCTCGGCGACGTGCGCGTCGTCACGCAGGGCCGCCACCATCGCCGCCTGGACCGGCGCGGGAACCATCATCCCGGCGTGCTTGCGCACCTCGAGCAGCTCGCGGACGAGCGCCGGGTCACCGGCCGCGAAGGCCGCGCGGTAGCCCGCCATGTTCGACTGCTTGGACAGCGAGTAGAGCACCAGCAGGCCCTCGTGGCTGCCGCCGCACACGTCCGGGTGCAGCAACGACACCGGCGGTGCCGAGTCGTCCCAGCCGAGCTCGGCGTAGCACTCGTCGGAGGCGACGACGGCCGCGCGCTCGCGGGCCCAGTCGACGACCTTGCGCAGGTGGGCCGCCGGGAGCACCCGTCCGGTCGGGTTGGACGGCGAGTTCAGCCACACCAGCCGCACCGGCTGCGGGCCGAGCGCCGTGAGCCCGTCGGCGGGCACGGGAGTGGCTCCGGCGAGACGGGCGCCGACGTCGTACGTCGGGTAGGCGACCTCGGGATGCACCACCACGTCCCCCGCACCGAGACCGAGCAGGGTCGGCAGCCAGGCGACCAGCTCCTTGGACCCGATGCTCGGCAGCACTCCGGCGGGGTCCAGCGCGCTCACGTCACGACGGCGCGCGAACCAGGCAGCCACCGCTTCTCGCAGCTCGGGCGTGCCGTACGTCCGGGGGTAACCGGGGGCGTCCGCCGCCGCGGCGAGGGCGTCGCGGACGAGCGGGGGTGTGGGGTCTACCGGGGTGCCGACCGACAGGTCGACGATGCCGTCGGGATGGGAGCGGGCCTCCGCGGCGTACGGGGCCAGCGTGTCCCAGGGGAAGTCCGGGAGCCGGCTCCCCGCAGGCCGGCGACCCGGCGTGGAACGGAGGCCGCTCAGTGGCTGGCGTCCTGGGCCTGCGGCGGAAGTGCCTCGATCAGCGGGTGGTCCTTGTCGATCTTGCCCATCTTGGCGGCGCCGCCCGGCGAGCCCAGGTCGTCGAAGAACTCGACGTTGGCCTTGTAGTAGTCCTTCCACTGCTCCGGGGTGTCGTCCTCGTAGAAGATCGCCTCCACCGGGCAGACCGGCTCGCACGCGCCGCAGTCGACGCACTCGTCCGGGTGGATGTACAGCATCCGGTTGCCTTCGTAGATGCAGTCGACAGGGCACTCCTCGATGCACGCCTTGTCGAGGAGGTCGACACAAGGCTGCGCGATGACGTACGTCACGTTCGGGTCCCTCCCGGGAGTGATCGAGCCAGTCCGTGCGGGGCCGACCTTACGGGCCGACTCCTAGTATCTCTGTCGTCAATTAGACACTAGACACCGGAGGGCCGCCGGGCATGCTCACCAGCCACGACGTGGGACGGCGGGTGTCGGTCCGGCGTCGCGTCGAGGGCGGGCTGACCGACGTGGTGGGCCACCTGCTCGACCTGACCGACGTGGGGCTCACGGTGCTCAGGGCCTCCGGCGAGGTCGTGGACATCGACCTCGCGGCCGTGACCGCGGCCAAGGTCGTGCCGGCCGCCCCGGTGCGGAAGGGCTGGCAGGTCCCGCCTGTGTCCCCGGACGACATGCGGCGGATCTGCTGGGCGGGCTGGCCGGCTCGCGACGTCGAGATGCTCGGCGACTGGGCGCTGCGCGCGCACGACGGCATCACCGGACGGGCGAACTCCGCGATGGCGGTCGGTGACCCCGGGCGGCCGACGGCGGAGGCGCTGGTGGCGGTCGCGCAGTGGTACGCGGGGAAGGGCCTGCCCCCGCTCCTTCAGCTCCCCCTGGCCGACCCCAGGAACCGCGATATGGCCGACAACGGGTGGCGTCGGCTGCACGTCACGATCGTGCAGGTCGCCCCCATCGACCGGGTGGTCGATCAGGTCGCGGACCGGGACGACGTGCGGGCCGTGGTGGAGCCGGTGCCGTCGGCCGACTGGCTCTCGTTGATGCACGACCTCGAGAGCGACGCCGACTCGCACGTCGCGATCCTCACCGGTCCGGAACGTGTCGGGTTCGCCACCCTGTACCGCGGGAGCGAGCCGGTGGGCATCGGTCGCGTCTCGGTGGAGGGCGAGTGGGCCGGCGTCACCTCGGTCGACGTGGCGCCCGCAGCCCGTCGGCAGGGGATCGGGTCGGCGGTGATGCGAACGGCGCTGGAATGGGCGGCCCAGCAGGGTGCTGTCGCGTCGTACCTGCAGGTTCGGGCCGTCAACGACTCCGCCCTGCGGCTGTATGCCGCGCTGGGCTACGCCACCCACCACCCCTACAACTACCGCGCCCCCGCCTGACCGGTCAGGGGCCGGCGGAGCCGCAGACCACCTCGTTCTCCGGGTCGTACTTCGTCCTGAAGTCCTCGGTCCGGACCTGCTCCCCGCCCTGGTAGAAGTGACGGGTCACGACCACCTTGAACCCCGGGACGCCCTCGGTGGAGACGCAGTCGCCGGGTTCGACCCCCTCAGGCCGAGGGTCGTGCTCGATCTCGAACGGCTTGACGGCGAACCGCGGCGACGTGGTCGCCTCGATCCGGTACGTCTTCGTGCCGTACATCCGCACGGTCACCGAGCTGTCGGTGTAGCTGGTCGTGATGAACACACCATGGCCGGAGTCGTTGCGGACCTTGAGGTCCTTGACACCCCAGGCGATCGTCGACTCCCGACCCTCCGGGTAGCGGGAGATGTAGAAGCTGTGCGGGTTGTGCTCGACGATCTCCAGACCGGCGAAGAAGGCCGCGTTGAACGCGGTGGTGACCAGCTGGGAGACGCCCCCGCCGAAATCGACCTCCAGGCGGCCGTCGTCGATGACGAAGCCGGCCGCGAAGCCACGCTCGGCCGTGCGTTCCCCCACGGTCTCGTTGAAGCTGAAGACGTCTCCCGGCAGGACCAGGGCGCCGTCCATCAGGTCGGCAGCGCGGTGGATGTTGGTGAGACGGGGGGCGAAGTCGGAGGGGTAGTACGTCGTGTACTCCGAGACCATCTCGACGACGCCGAGCGACTCCGCGGTGGCCGTGTCGACGGCCGGCTGGCTGACCTCGAGCGGGACGGTGGCCGAGCGCGCGGGACCGGTCTCGGTCAGCACGGGCAGCAGGGCCGTCGACAGCGTGTCCGGCAGCACCTCTCGACCCCGCGCGGAGGGCACCACGCGCGGTGTGCCGTCGGCGATCTCGAACGTCGCGTCGCGGGCGGGCTGCTCCACCGTCGCCAGCTCGTCGGCGACGGCAGCGTGCAGGCGGCGGCCGTCCAGCCGCGCCGTGAGGGATCCCTGCCCGTCGGCCTCGAACGACAGCGCCCTGCCGACCGCCTCCGGGGGGACCTGGACCGTGGTGCCCTCGACCGTCAGGGCGACGGGTGCTGACACCGCCGGCCGGGCGACCTCGGCGATCACCCGGTCCACCTCGTCCAGGCCGACGACGGGCTCCGCGACCTCGGTCGGGAGCTCCAGGGGCGGGCCGCCCCGCAGGTACTCCCCGACCAGGTAGCCGTCCGCGGTGGCCGACACCGCGGCCCGCTGCTGTACCCGCAGCCCCACGCTGGGCCGGACCGGCCGGACCCGGACGCCCTGGATCCGGACCGATCCCTCGACCGGCTCGCGGTCGACCTTCGCGGCCAGCCTGCCGACCGCCGAGCGCAGCGCGGCCCGGTCCACGGCGACGACGGGGGCGACCTCGTCGCCGCCCACCAGGGCGTCGACGAGCTCGACCGGGTTCCACGACCGGGCCCGGGCCGTCTCCACCGTGGCTGCCACGTCCAGCGAGAGCCCGGCCCGGTGCGGGGCGATCCGGCCCCGCTCGGGCCCGGTCCGGACCGTGATCGGCGCTCGCGACTCCGCGCGCAGCTCGCGGCGCAGGGTGCGCGCCGCCTCCTCGCGGCTCAGCCCGCCGATCGACACACCGAGGACGGTGGTGCCTCGTGCGATGCCCGGCCCGGCGGTGACGAAGGCCACGACCCAGGCTGTCGCCAGCAGCCCGACCACGGCGGCGGAGACCAGGAGGACCCGTCGGGACAAGGACGACCCGCGGGTCGGGTGTTCGCCTCTCACCGTCAGGCGAGCCGGCCGTAGCGACCGCGGTGGTACACCAGCGGCACGCCGTCCCGGTCCCCCTCGGCCGCGGACAGCACCTCCCCGACGATGATGTCGTGGTCGCCGCCGTCGTAGACCGCGTGCGTGCGGCACTCCAGCCAGGCGACCGCGCTGTCCAGCAACGCGGCGCCGGTCAGGTCGCGACGGTGCGGGAAGCGGTCGAGCTGGCCGATGAGCGGCCGGCCCTTCATGGCGAACCAGTCCGCGGCCCGGCGGTCGGCGACCGGGAGGATCGAGACGGCCCACGTCCCGGACTCGAGGACGGCGTCGCGGAACCTGGCCTCCTTGTCCGCGCAGACCAGCACCAGCAGCGGCTCGAGCGAGACGGAGGTGAAGGCGCTGGCGGTCATCGCATGGTCGGTGCCGCCCACCTTCGTCGTCACGACGGTCACGCCCGACGCGAAATGGCCGACGGCGCGCCGGAAGGCGTCGACGTCGACCGGCTGGGCGGAGGGCGGCGGTGCCGCGGCAGGCAGGGACATCACCCCCGACAGTACCCGCGGAGGGGCGACCCTAGACGGGCTGCTCCTTGCCGGCCAGACGGGCGTTGCTGATGACCACGGCGGCCGGCCCTTCGACGAGCCGCAGTGTGTTGAGCGACGCCTCGCCGAACGCGTTCTTCGTGGCGCTCGACATCGCGAGGGCTCCGACGACGCGGCCACCGGCTCGCAGGGGCATCGACAGGAACGTCGCCATCCGGCCCTCGTCGTCCTGGCCCAGCAGGCCGCGGGGGTCGGCGACCCTCGGGACGAGGTCGTGGACCATGACCGGGGTTCCGGTCACCTGGGTGGCAGCGTCGGCGATGGCGCCGAAGAACTCGGTGTACTGCACCTGCGAGCTCTCGCGCGCGACGGGCAGGTAGGTCAGCCGGTCGTCCAGCATGCAGACGGCGGCAAGGTCGTAGTCCACGATCCGGCCGAGCACCCCGAGGACGGCCGCCACCGACTCCTCGAAGCCGTGGACGTCCGCGGCGATCTGGGTCACCTCGGCCGAGACCGAGGCCTCGAACAGCTTGCGGTCCAGCAGCTCGGAGAC
This sequence comes from Actinomycetes bacterium, assembly GCA_036380775.1. Classification (GTDB taxonomy): domain Bacteria; phylum Actinomycetota; class Actinomycetes; order JACCUZ01; family JACCUZ01; genus DASVED01. Next base: position 7,258 of record DASVED010000069.1, on the reverse strand, counting down.
CCGGGCCAGCACCTCGTCGTCCGCCAGCTCCAGCGGGTCGGGGCGCAGCGGCGGCCGTCCGCCACGTGCCTCGTCGGCCGCAGCGATGACCTCCTGTACGGCGGTGACGAGCTGCGGTGCCTCGAAGTCCTTGGTGAGGAACCGGTCGGCGCCGGTCTGGGCACCCCAGTAGCGGTCGGAGGCAGCGTCGAGCGACGTCAGCAGCACCACGGGGATCTCCGCCGTCTGCCAGTCGTCCTTGAGCAGGCGAGCAGCGACGTAGCCGGACAGCCGTGGCATCTGGACGTCGAGGATCACGGCGTCGGGCTGGGTCCGGAAGGCGCCCTGGACGGCCTCGACGCCGTCCTCTGCCATCACGACGGTGAAGCCGGCCCGCTCCAGCACGGTCGACACGATGCGCCGCAGCGTCGGGCTGTCGTCAGCGATCAGCACGGTGGGCATTCTCGGTGGCCTCAATCCTCGGTGTCGTCGGCGAGCCGACTCAGCGGCCCAGCAGACGCCGGACCGTATCGATGAGTTCGGCCTGGTCGAACTCGCTCTTGAGCAGGTAGGCGCTGGCACCTGCGTCCAGTCCGGCGCGCTGGTCCGCCTCGTCGCCCCGGGACGTCATGATCACGACCGGGACGTCCTCCCAGCCACGGGTGCGGCGCAGCGTGCGGGTCAGGGTGAATCCGTCCATACCGGGCATCTCGACGTCGGACAGCACCAGGTCGACCGGCTCGTCGCCGAGTCGGGAGGCGCCGTCGGCTCCGTCGACAGCCGTGACGACGTCGTAGCCCGCCCCCTCGAGGATGACCCGCTGCAGCTCCCGGACGCCGACGGAGTCCTCCACGACGAGCACCCGGGGCCGGCCGGGCTGGCGCTGGCCGGGCACGTCCGCGCCGGCCCGGTCGCCCACCGGCGCGGGCGACGACGGAGCTGCGGCGGGGGCACCGATGGCCAGCTGGCGAGCGGCGAGCTCGCGGAGGTCGAGGACCAGCACGACACTGCCGTCCCCGTCGATGGTGGCGCCGGCCACGGCCGGCAGCCTCCCGAGGAAGCCGCCGAGCTCCTTCACGACGACCTCGCGCTCGCCCTCCAGCGCGTCCACGGCGAGGGCGAGCATCTCCCCCGCGGAGCCGTGGTGCACCACGACGGCGGCGCGGGGGTCACGGTCACCGACGACAGCCAGCGCGACGCCGAGGTCGACCACGGGCATGGTCCGCCCGTCGCGGGCGATCACCGGGACCCCGGCGACCTCGTGGCGCTCGGCGCTCGCCAGCCCGATCGTCTCGACGACACCGGCGACCGGCAGCGCGTACCGCTCCGTTCCGACGCGGGCGAGCAGGCAGCGCAGGACCCCGAGGGTCACCGGGAGGGTGATGACGAACGTCGTGCCGGCGCCCTGCTCGGAGCGCACCTCGAGGGCGCCGCTGAGGTCCTCGACCACCGTACGCACGACATCGAGCCCGACGCCCCGCCCCGAGGTGATGGTCACCTCGTCGCGGGTCGAGAAGCCGGGCGCGAACATCACCTGCAGCAGCGCGGGCCCGGTCGCCGTCGACTCGGGCGGGAGCAGCCCGCGGGCAACGGCGTGCGCCCGCAGCGACTCCTCGTCCACCCCCCGGCCGTCGTCGGAGACCTCGATGACGACGGTAGAGCCGGCGGAGCGGGCGGCCACCGTCACCGTCGCTCGGGCGGGCTTGCCGGCGGTCTGCCGTTGGGCAGCGGTCTCGCAGCCGTGGTCGACGGCGTTCGTGACGAGGTGGCGCAGCGAGTCGGCGACCGCGTCGAGCACGCGGGTGTCGAGCTCGACGTCCTGACCGGTGAGGACCAGATCCACGTACTTGGGCTCATCTGCCGACCCAGCGAGCTCGCGGACGAGCTGCGGGAACCCGGCGACGACCCGCCGCACCGGCACCATGGCCAGCCCCATCGCCCCGTCCCGGACGGCAGCGAGCCGGACCTGCGCGTCCTCGGACCGGGTCAGCATCTCGCGGGTCGCCGCCGACAGCTGGTCGCCGAGGGACACCAGGGCGTGCATGGCCGACAGCACCGGCTGGGGGGTCTCGGCGTCGGCGAGTGCCTCCCGCAGCGCGCGCGCCATCCGGACGTGCTCGCCGGCCAGGGCTGCCATCTCGCGGTCGTGCCGGGAGATCCGCCGGACGTCCAGCTCGGCCTCGCCGACGACGTCGAGCAGGTCGTGGACACGTCGCGTCGGGACCCGGATCGAGTCGCCGCCGCGCGGCCTGGCGTGGCCGTCGTCGTCGGGCTCGGTCTCGTCCGGCCCCTCGAGGCGCGGGACGGCGACCGGGTCGTCCCCGGCAGCCGCGGCATCAAGGGCGGCGACCACCGCGGCCAGCTCGTCCCGCCCGACCGGCCGGGACGCGCCGGGAAGCGACCGGCTGATGCTCTCCGCCGACACGAGGAGGAGGTCGACCAGGTCCTTGCGCACCGTGAGGCGGCCGTTCTTCAACGCACCCAGCAGGTCCTCGACACGGTGCGCCACGTCGACAACGCCGTCCAGGCCCAGCATGCGTGCCGAGCCCTTGACGGTGTGAGCATCGCGGAACATGCCGCTCACCAGCTGGCGTGGTGACGGATGGCTCTCGAGCCGCAGCAGCCCCTCGCACAGCGAGGCGAGACGTTCCTCGACCTCGGCCCGGAAGGTGGCGACCAGCTCCGGGTCGTCAGCCCAGCTCACGAGACCCGGAACTGCTCGATCGACGACCGGAGCTCGGCGGCCAGCACGTTGAGCTGGGCGGCAGCCGCGGCGGCCTGCTTGGAGCCCACTGCGTACTGCCGGGACACATCGGAGACCTGCGTCATGGCGGAGACGACCTGGTCGGAGGCCGAGCGCTGCTGCTGGGTGGCGATGGAGATCTCCTTCGCGGCGGTGGTCGTCTCGTCCACCATCCCGGAGATCCGCTCCAGCGCGTCGACGACCTCGCGGGCCAGCGCCGAGCCGGTGTGGACCTCCTTGGCACCCTCCTCGCTGGCCAGGATCGTCGCACTGGTCTCGGCCTGGATCTGGGTCACGATGGCCTGGATCTGACCGGCCGACTCCTGGGACCGCTCGGCGAGCTTGCGGACCTCGGACGCGACGACCGCGAACCCGCGGCCGTGTTCCCCGGCCCGGGCGGCCTCGATCGCGGCGTTGAGCGCCAGGAGGTTCGTCTGGTCGGCCAGGTCGTCGATGACCACCAGGATGCGGCCGATCTCCTGGCCCTTCTCGCCCAGCGACAGGGCGCGGGTGGCGATCGAGTTCACCCGGTCGGCGATGGCGTCCATCGCACGGACCGAGGTGGCGACCGCCGTCCGGCCGTCCTCGGCGTGGCGCAGGGTCTCGGCGGCGTAGCGCGCCACCGACTCGGCGGTGTCCGCGATCTGCGCCGCGGTGGCGGCGAGCTCCTCGATGGTCGACGTCGTCTCGGCGACCGCCGAGGACTGCTGGGTGGCGCTGGCCGCGTGCTCCTCCGCCGTGGCGAGGAGCTCACCCGCGCTGGAGGTGATCTGGTCGCCGCCGACGCGGATCTGCTCGACCAGCTGGCGCAGGTTGAGCAGCGTGTTGTTGAACGACCGAGTGAGCGCATTGACCGACGCACTGACCTCGTCGTCAGCGCCCTCGGCGACGTCGACGGCGAGATCGCCCTCCGCCGCCTGCGACAGCACGGCCGAGAGGTGGTCGACGCGCCGCGCGAGCTGGTCGCGCTCCTCCTGGGCCGCCCGGCGCTCGTCCCACACGGTGGCGCAGAGCATGCCGACGAACCACGTGATGCCCGGGCCCAGCGGGAGCACCAGGACGAGGAAAGCGATGTCGCGCGCACCCATCGGGCCGGTCGACAGGACGGCCACGGCGAGAGCTGCGGTGGAGAAGAATCCGATCAGGAGGCTGCGGCCGCGGGTCATCGTCACCGCGGCGATGAGCAGCGGGGACGCCGAGAGCACCCAGTACGGCCGCTCCACGCCGCCGGTCACCGACACCAGGCCGGCGACCCAGATCACGTTGGCGACCACGAGGCCGACGCGGTACCTCTCCAGGTGCCGCGACTCGACCAGCCGCTCGCCGAAGAGGGTCAAGCCCGCCAGGCCCCCGGCGCTGACCACGCCGACGCCGAGCCACAGCGCTGCCCCGGTCAGGGAGAAGTCACCGCCGTACGCCTTGTCCACGGCCACGGCGACCGCCGCGACCAGGACCGTCACGGCCAGCGTGGCCGTCGACGCACCGTTGAGCTTCTTCCAGAACTCCACCGGACCTCCAGCGACAGGGACTCCCTGCAGAAGGGCATCGGGTCGCGAGCGCTCCGGCTGTAGGCCAAACGGTGGACGACGGCGGCTGCGCTCAGGAGCCGCCGCGCCTGCGGTCGACCCGGTCCCGGAGGCCGAGGACCGCTCCGGCGTCGAGCACGGCGATCGGTCCTGCAGCGTCGGACACCTGGCCGGTGACCAGCACGGCAGCCTCCGCGGAGAGGGTGGGCGGAACCGGGGCGGTGTCGGCCTGCAGCGCCCGTCGGTCGTACACGCCGGGGACCGCCTCCGCCACGAGGCCCACCACCAGGTCGCCACGGCCGACGACGACGAGGCGCGCGCTGCTGGCCAGCGGGACCGTGGGCGTGGACAGCAGCGGGCGAAGGTCCAGCACCGGCAGCATCCGGCCGCGCCAGTTCGCGACGCCGAGCAGCCAGGCAGGAGCCCGCGGGATCCGGGTCACCGGAGGGAGCTGGGCAACCTCCGCGACGTCGGCCATGTCCACGGCGTACCGGGAGCCGCCGAGCCGCAGCAGCACGGCGCCGGCAGCGACCGCCGGACCGATGTCGTCGGCCATGTCGTCGGCCACCGGCTCGGCGTAGGAGGTCACGCCCTCGTCATCGGCCGTCTCCGGGCGACGCTGAAGGGCCGGCGACCGCCTGCCAGGGAACGGCCAGGGCAAGACCGGCCAGCAGCATCCCGCCCAGCAGCCAGGCGTATCCGAGCAGGTCGCCGGACACGACGAGGTCCCCCTCGGCACGTGGCGCCGACAGGAGCAGCACAGGCCCCAGCCAGCCCGCCGCCGCTGCCGCCGGCCCCGATCTGGTGGCGGTCAGCAGCCCGCCGGCCACGAAGACCGCGGCGCTCAGCGCCAGCGCGCAGGAAAGGCCGACGGGCAGCCCGGCAATCCGGACGGCGTGGACGAAGGACCCCAGCCCCCCGGCCAGCGCGCCGGGGAGGATCAGCAGCCCGTGCTGCAGAAGGCCGAGGGGGCGGCGGGCGGATGGCACCCGCGCAGACTATGCAGGGGGGTCGATACGGGCTTGGCGGGACGCTCGGAGGTCGATCGTCTCCCCGCCGCCCGGCTCGATGCCGTCCGCCTCGGCCCTCTCGGCGGCCTCGAGGACGTCGGTGATCTCACTGCCGATGAGCTCGTGGCGCTCGAGGAGCGCGTCGCGGAGTGCGGCGACCAGGTGCTGGTTGTTCTCCATCAGGCCGCGGACGAAGACCTTCTGTCGCTGCAGGAGCTCCTCCACACGGGTCCTTCCCTCGGCGTCGCCGAGGACCCGGCCGACGATGTTGGTGTCGGAGAAGGAGCTGTTCTGGATGGCCGCGTAGGACAGCAGGGTCTCGCCCATGCCGCACGCGCCGGTCATCTCGGCGGCGACGTTCGTCGCGTACAGCAGGTCGCCGCCGGGGCCCGTCGACACGTCCCCGAAGAAGATCTCCTCGGCCACCTGCCCGCCCATCGCGATCTGGATGAGGGCGGTCATCTCCTTGCGAGACCTGGTGTAGACCTCCTCGCGGTCGCCGTGAGCCAGCATGCCGAGCGCGGACCGGCGCTTGACGATCGTGAGGACCTCGAGCCGTCGCTCGGACGCGACCAGCCAGGCGATCGTGGCGTGACCGGCCTCGTGGGTCGCGATCAGTCGCTTCTCGTGGTCGGTGTAGGCCACCGGCTGCCCCATGCCGACCTCCTCGACGAGGCGGGCCTTGTCGACGTCGCTCCAGGCCATCGTCTTCTCGCCACGGCGGACCGCGTTGACCAGGGCCTCGTCGAAGAGGTGCTCGATCATCACCGGCGTGTAGCCCTGCGTGACGCCGGCCAGCGCGTCCCGGCGCTCGGGGTCGTCGAGCTCGGGGTCGTGCGCCTTCGTCTGCAGGAAGTGGTCGATCAGGGCACGGCGACCGCCCTTCGTCGGCAGCTCGAAGGTGAGTCGACGGTCGAAGCGACCTGGCCGCAGCAGCGCCGGGTCGAGGTTGTCCGCGCGGTTGGTTGCCGCGATGAGCAGCAGGTTGGTCGACGGCGGCTGGGGGCGCTTGAGCTGGCGGTGCAGCGGGAGGTAGAGGTTGAGCCGGTCGACCATCTTGGTCTGGGCCTTCTGCCAGCCGGTGGGCTCGTCGAAGGACTGCAGCTGCACGAGGAGCTCGTTGACGACGCCGCCGACGCCCTCGCTCATCACCTGGTTGACCACGGTTCCCGAGGACCCGCCCGTCGCGCCCGCTCCGGCGTACACGGCCGGCAGGCCGGTCATGCCGCCGCAGTCGGGTGCAGCGGTCATCCGCGCGACGTCGGGCATGGACGTGGCGCTGAGCCCGCCGCGCGCCATCGCGATGGCATCGATCTCCTCGATGAAGCCGATGGCTCCACCCTCCTGGCGAGCCGCCTTGCGCAGCGCCTTGAAGTAGGAGCGGATCTTCTTCGCCGTCGCGCCGTAGAACATCGACTGGAAGGACGTGGCGCTGACGAACAGGAAGGGCACGCCCGCCTCCGCGGCCATCGCCTTGGCGAGGTACGTCTTGCCGGTGCCCGGGTTGCCCTCGAAGAGCAGGCCGCGTCGCGGGGTGCCGCCCATCTCGCTGGCGAAGGTCTTGTGCGCGAGGAAGAGGTTCAGCGAGCGGACCACGTCCTCCTTGACCGGGTCGATGCCGACGACGTCGTCGAGCCGGGTGTCGATCTGCTCCGGCCGGTACATCACGTGCGGCGACCGGCCGGTGAAGACGAACTGCCCGAGGATCACGAAGATCAGCAGCAGGAAGAACAGCGACGGGATGAGCAGCAGCGGGTCGATGCTGGGCAGGTTGAAGAAGTTGAGCGGGTCGCCGGACAGGATCCGGTACCAGAGGTACGCCGTCGGGCCGCCCACGACGAGCAGCAGGGTGACCAGCCGCTTGCGCCGGAGCTGCTCCCGGCTGCGACCGACGTCGGCAGTGGCGTGCCGCATCAGAGAGGCCGACCTCATGTCGTCGACCCCAGGCACCTCGTGCTCGACTACCGCACTGGCGTTCGTGTCGCCCACTGCCCCTCCAC
>DASVED010000068.1:0-4149 GCA_036380775.1 Actinomycetes bacterium | reverse complement strand
GCAGGCACTCGCCACCTCCCTTCGCAGCCTGTGGGCGCGGGCCGAGCCACCGCTCAACGCTGAGCGACCGGCCGAGACTGTTGACGACCACCGTCGGCGCCGCGGTTGATCTGGCAGGGCGAGCGCTGGCGAACATAGCCGTCACTACGCATCGACCGCGTGCCTCTGTTCCTGCCGCAGATCATCCGTCGTTCTTGCCTGACGAGGATCGCCCGCACAGCTCAACCAGGCTCGGTGACGAACCAGACACCGACGGCCGGCTCCAACCCATCGTTGCGGTAGCGGTGCGGGGTGGTGGACTCGAAGGAAATCGCGTCCCCTGGTCCGAGCCGGAGCTCCTCGAAGCCGAGCGTCAGCACCAGTTCCCCGCTCAGCAGGTAGCCGTACTCGCTACCCCCATGCCGCATCAGTCCGCTGGTGCTCGACGACGAGCCGCCGGGCTCGTAGGTGATGAGCAGGAAGTCGACGTGCGGGTGCGGCAGCTGGCCGAGCCGCTCCCACGTCACACCCGAGTCGAGCTGCAGCAGCTGACGATCCCCAGGCCGCACGAGCGGCCCGACCCGCTGGCCGCGCACGGACCCGAGCGCCGCAAGAACCGACCCCGGCAGTCCGCCGACCGCCTCGTCCCCGACAGCCTCATCCGAGGCAGACCCCGCGAACACGTCCTCCACCGAGATCCCGAGGGCCGTCGTCATCGCGTAGAGCGTGCTCACCGACGGCTGGCTCTTGCCGGTCTCGATCTGGGAGATCAGGCTCGCCGACACGCCCAGCTCGCGGGCGAGGCTTCGGACGCTCACCCCGCGGCGCTGGCGGTGCTCGCGCAGCCGCTCCCCGACGTACGGCACGGGTCGTGGCGACACCCGACCTCCTCCCGGCGGCCCCGCTCAGAGTCAGCGTTAAGTATTCCTTGACACCTGGCGGCCAGCGTGACTTTACTCCGAACCATCCGCAGCGTCCCCGGGAAAGGCGGTGGCGATGGCCATCCGGACGTACGGCCCGAACGCCGTCGACTGGGAGCAGCGCGTCGACCTGGACCGCCTCCGGAGCGAACGTCTCGACCGCCTGCGCAAGACGCTCGACGGCTCCTCGCTCGGCTCCCTGCTGACCTTCGACTTCGCCAACATCCGCTACCTGACCGCGACCCACATCGGCACCTGGGCGATGGACAAGCTGATCCGCTTCGCAGTCCTCCCCCGCGGCGGCGAGCCCGTGCTGTGGGACTTCGGGTCCGCCGCCCGCCACCACCAACTCTTCAACCCGTGGCTCGACGGCGAGGAGCGCGCCCGGGCCGGCATCTCGACCCTGCGCGGCGCCTTCCACCCCGACGCCGGCATCGCCGAGGAGGTCGCCCGCAAGGTCGCCAACGTGCTGCGCGAGTACGACCTCGCCCACGAGCCGGTCGGCGTCGACGTCGCTGAGATGCCGATCCTCGCCGCCCTGAAGGGTGAGGATCTCGAGGTCGTTGACGGACAGCAGGTCTTCCTCGAGGCGCGGCGCACCAAGACGGTTGACGAGATCGCGCTGCTCACCCAGGCCGCCTCGATGGTTGACGCTGCCTACGAGGAGCTCTATGAGTTCCTGCGGCCGGGCGTGAAGGAGAACGAGTGCGTCGGTGTCGTGAGCAAGACGCTCTACGACCTCGGCAGCGAGTACGTCGAGGGCGTCAACGCCATCTCCGGCGAACGCTGCTCGCCGCACCCGCACGTCTACAGCGACCGGGTGATCCGCCCCGGCGACCCGGCGTTCTTCGACATCCTGCACAGCCACCTCGGCTACCGGACCTGCTACTACCGGTGCTTCGCCGTGGGGAGCGCGTCGCCGGCGATGAAAGATGCGTACGTACGTTGCCGCGAGTACATGGACATGGCCATCGCGGCCGTCCGGCCCGGCGCGACGACAGCCGACATCGTGGCGCTGTGGCCGACCGCGCAGGAGTTCGGCTTCCCCAGCGAGGAGGCCGCGTTCGCCCTGCAGTACGGCCACGGCGTCGGCCTGTCCATCTGGGAGAAGCCGATCTTCAGCCGGCTGGTGTCCATGGACCACCCGGAGGTGCTGGAGGAGGGCATGGTCTTCGCCCTCGAGACCTACTGGCCGGGCACCGACGGTTGGTCGGCCGCACGGATCGAGGAGGAGGTCGTGGTGACCGCCGATGGCTGCGAGGTCATCACGAAGTTCCCGGCCGAGGACCTGCTGATCGCCGGCCGGCGCTACTGGGCCGTGGACGGGCCGCTGCCCTCCGTACGGGACGCGCAGTCCCACCTGAACACCGCCGCTGGCCGCGGCGAACTGACCACCTAGGAACGTCGGAAAGGGGCACGCGGATGAGCAAGACCCTGCTGAAGGGCGGGACCGTCCTCTCGATGGACCCGGAGGTCGGCGACCTGGACGTCGGCGACGTGCTGGTCGAGGACGGCAAGATCTCGGCGGTCAAGTCGGGCATCGACGCCGACGCCGAGGTCGTCGACTGCACCGGGAAGATCCTCATCCCCGGCTTCATCGACAGCCACCGGCACACCTGGGAGGCCGCGATCCGCGGCTGCGCGCCGAACGCGACGCTGGACGACTACTTCGTCGAGGTCCTCGACACCTTCGCGCCGCTCTACCAGCCGGACGACGTCTACGCGAGCAACCTGGCGGGCTCGCTGGAGTGCCTCAACGCCGGGATCACCACGCTGGTCGACTGGTCGCACATCAACAACACACCGGAGCACCCGGACGCCGCGATCTCGGCACTGCAGGAGACCGGCATCCGGTCGCAGTACGCGTACGGCAGCGCCAACACGTCGCTGGAGAAGTACTGGTACTTCAGCGCCGAGGCGATCCCGAACGACGACGTCACGCGGATCCGCGACAAGTACTTCTCCTCCGACGACGGCCTCCTGACGATGGCACTCGCCACCCGGGGTCCGGCCTTCACGCAGGACCAGGTCGTGCAGTCTGAATGGGGACTCGCCCGCGAGCTCGGCATCCCGCTGACGGTGCACGTCGGCATGGGCCGGCTGGCCGGGCGCTACGCGATGGTCGAGCAGCTCGACCGGCTGGGTCTGCTCGGCCCGGACATTACCTTCGTGCACTGCTGCTACTTCAGCGAGCACGAGTGGCAGCGGGTCGCCGACACCGGCGGCACCATCTCGATCGCCGCCCAGGTCGAGCTCCAGATGGGCCACGGCTGGCCGCCGGTCAGCAAGAGCTACCAGTTCGGGATGGCGCCCAGCCTGTCGATCGACGTCGTAACGACTGTGCCCGGCGACATGTTCACCCAGATGCGGGCGGCCTTCGGCGCCGAGCGGGCGCGCGTCAACGCTGTGTGCTGGGAGGCCAACGTCGGCGTCCCGGACACGATGCTGACGGCGAAGCAGGCGCTCGAGATGGCCACCGTCAACGGCGCGCACGTCGCCGGGGTCGAGGACCGCACCGGGTCGCTGACACCGGGCAAGCGGGCCGACATCGTCGTCATCGACGCAACCGCCATCAACGTGACGCCGATCCACGACCCGGTCGCGGCCGTCGTGCTGTGCGCCGACGTGTCCAACGTCGAGCACGTGCTGGTCGACGGCGAGTTCCGCAAGCGCGACTTCCGGCTGGCCGGTGACGTCGCCAACGCGCGGTCGCTCGTCGAGGCGTCGCGGGACCGTCTGGTCGACGCGGCGTCGAAGGCCAAGGCCAACGCGTGACCGTTCACCCCGACCGCCTGCGGGCATTCGGGCAAGGCGGACCGGCCAGCGGGTCGCCTTGCGAACCGGCAGCCGGTCCGCTCGGGCCTACCCGGTCGGCCGCCGCACGAAGTGGACCGGCCAGCGGGTTGCCTTGCACCCCGGCAGCCGGTCCACTTCAGCGGAGCGGGCCGGCCGGGCGGGAGAGCTGAGTGAGCACGCACCACCTGGTCCGCCGAGGCGCCGAGGCCGAATGGCGCCCGGCGGCCGGGCCGCTGTCGGCCGCGGCCGGGTTCTCGGCCTGGTCGATCGTCGACGGGACGACTCCGGCGGTGCACACCGGCTTCTCGCTGGGTCGGCTCGACCCCGGGTCTGCGCTGCCGGCCCATGTCCACTCGTACGAGGAGAGCCTCTACGTCATCGACGGCGAGGTGGTGGTGCAGACACCGGGTGAGGCGGCTCGCCTCGGGCCGGGCGACTACGGGCTGATCCCGGT
>DASVED010000067.1:0-3970 GCA_036380775.1 Actinomycetes bacterium | reverse complement strand
CGAGGCCGTGCTGTCCAGCTGGAGCGTCGCCGAGAACGCGACGGTCGCCGCCAAGGACGTCATCGCCACCGTCGAGACCGCGAAGGCCGTGGTCGACGTCGAGGCCGAGACCGACGGGGTCATCCTCCGGCTGCTCGTCGCGCCGGGTGCCGAGGTCGAGACCGGCGAGGCGATCGCGTTGGTCGGCCAGGCGGGGGAGACCGTCGAGGACATCGACTCTCTGCTGACGCAGCTCGGCTTCCGTGATGACGGGTCGGCGGCGAGCCCGGGGGGCGAGGTCGCGCCCGAGGTGCCGGAGGCGGCGACGACTCCCGACCCGTCGCCGGTCGACGACGTGGACGTGCCGGCACCCGAGCCGCGGCCGTCGGCCGGCGAGAACGGCCGTGTCTTCGCCAGCCCGCTCGCGCGCCGGCTGGCCAGGGAGGCCGGCCTGTCGGTCGACCAGCTCACCGGCAGCGGGCCGAACGGTCGCATCGTGCGCCGTGACGTCGAGCGTGCTCAGGCAGAGGGGCCGTCGCCTGCGGCCTCGGCGACCCCGCAGGCGGGGGGGACAGCAGCTGAGTTCACGGACGTACCGCACTCGAAGCTGCGTCGTCTCGTGGCGTCGCGGCTGACTGAGAGCAAGACCACCGCGCCGCACTTCTACCTGCGCGCGACGGTGCCCGTCGACCGGCTGCTCGCTCTGCGCGCGGAGCTGAACGAGGGTGCCGACGTCCGGGTGTCGGTCAACGACCTGGTCGTCAAGGCCGTCGCGCGCGCACACGTGCAGTTCCCGGAGCTCAACGTGACGTGGCAGCCGGATGCCGTCCGGTCCTACTCGTCGGTCGATATCGCCGTCGCGGTCGCCACCGAGAACGGGCTGATCACGCCGGTGCTGCGCTCGGTCGAGGACATGACCGTCACGACGGTGGCCCGCACGGTGCGCGACCTCGTCGAGCGCGCGCGGTCGGGTCGGCTCCAGCAGCGTGAGCTGGAGGGCGGGTCGATCAGCGTCACGAACCTCGGGATGTACAGCACCGAGGAGTTCGCCGCGATCATCAACCCGCCGCAGGCCGCGATCCTCGCGGTCGGTGCGGCTCGGCAGGAGCCGGTCGTGGTCGACGGCCGGCTCGAGGTGGCAACCGTCATGCGGCTCACGCTGTCGGTCGACCACCGGCCGGTCGACGGGGTGGACGCCGCCCGGTGGATGGCAGCGCTGGTGGCCCTGCTCGAGCACCCCGCGCGCATCCTCGCCTGACGCCGCCTGATCCGCCCCGTCAGGCGTTGAGGGCGGCCCAGGTGCCAGGCAGGGCGGTGAGCACCCTGCTCAGCTCGTCGGCGACGGGGTCGACCAGCTCGGCCGTTGCCACCAGGTCACCGTTCGCCGCAGCGAGCTCAAGGTCGCGGCAGCCGGCGCCGAGTCGCGATGCCCCAAGCGTCTGGGCGCTCGACTTCAGCGTGTGGGCTGCGCGTCGCAGATCCGTGGCGGAGCCGGCTGCCTGTTCGCGGCGGATGTCTCCCAGCAGCCGGGGTGCCGCAGACAGGAAGTCGTCGATGATCTCCGAGATGAAGTCGGGGTCTCCGGGCGCCATCGCCTCGCTGAACCGGCGGAGGACCTCACGGTCGACCGGCTCGGCTCCGTCGGAATCGTCGGCTGCCAGCAGGTCGGCCCGACTGTCAGGCCCGGTCGCGGAGGCGTCGATGCTGCGCAACATCGCCGCCTCGAAGTCGGCCGGCCTGATCGGCTTTGTCACGTAGTCGTCCGCCCCGGCGTCGAGGCAGCGCTCCCGGTCGCCCTGCATGGCTGCCGCGGTCATGGCGACGATGCGAGGGCGATCCGCGCGCGACCACCGGCTCACGATGGCCCGGGTGGCTTCGATCCCATCCATCACCGGCATCTCGACGTCGGTGAGCAGGAGGTCGTAGCGAAGGCGCTCGAGGGCGTCGAGCGCTTCCTGTCCGTTCTCGACGACGTCGGCCCGGTAGCCGAGGCGCTCCAGCAGGCGCAAGGCCAGCCGCTGGTTCACCGCGTTGTCCTCGGCGATGAGGATCCGCAGGGGGTGGGTGCTTCCCAAGGTGGCGTCCGGGGCAGTGGGCTGGGGGTCCGCGGCAAGGGTCACATCGCCGGCCAGCGCCGCGATCAGTGCGGAACGGAGCGCTTCGCGACGTACCGGCTTGGTGACGACCGGCGTCGGACCGAGCGGCGCCCACCCTGGGCGGGTCATCAGCTCCCGCCGGGGAAGCGACGAGATCGCGACCACAGGGACGTCCGGCCACCCGGCTCGGATCTGCGCGACGAGAGCCAGCCCGTCCACAACGGGCATGAGCACGTCGACCGCCACGACGTCCACCGACGACGACGTCAAGTACGCCAACGCGGCACCGGCGCTGTCCACCGTCACCACCGACATCCCCCAGGACCCGGCAAGTCCGCCTAGCGCCTGCCGGGCTGCCATGTTGTCGTCGACGACGAGCAGGCGTCGGCCGGACACCCTGCCGTCCGTCCCGCCGATCGGACGGGTGTCCACGTCGGGCAGGCGGGAGGTGAGGTGGAAGGTGCTCCCGCGACCGGGTACGCCGTCACTCTCGACCCAGATCGAGCCGGCCATCAGCTCGGCCAGTCGGCGGCTGATGGCCAGGCCGAGACCGGTGCCGCCGTAGCGCCGGCTGGTCGAGGCGTCTGCCTGCCCGAAGTCACGGAAGAGGCGCGGGACCTGCTCAGGTGTCAGCCCGATGCCGGTGTCGGTGACCGTGACGTGCAGCTCGGTGGCTCGTTCGTCGTCCAGGTGCTCCGCGCCCGCCCGGAGGACGACCTCACCCGTGTCCGTGAACTTCACCGCGTTGTTAAGCAGGTTCAGCACCACCTGGCGCAGCCTGCTCGCATCGCCCGCCGCGGTCCGAGGGATGTCGGGCGCGAGCTCGCACACGAGCTCCAGGTCCTTGCGGGTCGCGATGGGCCCGATGAGGCCGACGGCCGACTCGATGCAGTCCGCGACGTCGAAGGGAGCCGAGTCGAGCTCCATGCGGCCGGCCTCGATCTTCGAGAAGTCCAGGATGTCGTTGATGATGGTGAGCAGTGCCTCGCCGCTGCCGGAGATCGTGCTGGCGTACTCCTGCTGCTCCTCGTCGAGGTCGGTGTCGAGGAGAAGGCCCCCCATGCCGATGATCGCGTTCATCGGCGTGCGGATCTCGTGGCTCATGGTCGCCAGGAAGGCGCTCTTGGACTCGTTGGCCGCGTCGGCCTCGGCCTTGGCCTGCTGAGCGGCGGTGTAGAGGCGGGCATTGTCGAGTGCGACGCTGGCCAGTCGGGCGAACCGGCCGAGGGCCTCGATTTCGCGGGGCGGGAAGCCACGATGATCGTTGTGGGAACGGGCCATGCCGAGGACACCAACCATGTCGCTCGCCGACCGGAGCGGCACACCGACGAGCGAGCTGACGACGCCGCGAGGGAAGTCGGCGGCACGGCCGTCCCAGTCGTCGTACGCCGCCACGACGAGCGGCGTCCCGGTCACCCAGACCCGCCCGGCAAGCCCCTCCCCGGGCGCCAGCCGGCTGCCGAGGTCGCCCTCCAGGAGGCCGACCGAGACCCGGTTCACGATCACGCTCGCGTCCGGATTGGTCAGGTAGATGTAGCCGTGCGGAGTGTCAAGAAGGTCCCCGGCCCGCTCCAGAAGGGTACGCAGCAGGTCGTCGAGGTCCAGGCGCTCCATGACGCCTAGCGTCGTCTCGTGCAGTGCCTCGAGCTGGGAGTTCTGCACCCGTAGCTCGGCGGTCCGCTCGGCGACCCGGCGCTCCAAGCCCTCCAGGGTGTCGCGGAGCTGGGCGGTCATGCCGTTGAACGCGTCGGCGAGCGTCCCCACCTCGTCGTCGGACATCTTGGGCGCCTCGCGGGTCAGGTCTCCCGCGGTCACCGCGACGGCGGTGTCGGTGATGGCCAGGATCGGCCGGGCGACACGGCGGGCCAGGACGAAGGTCCCGAGACCGAGCAGCG
>DASVED010000066.1:0-3464 GCA_036380775.1 Actinomycetes bacterium | reverse complement strand
CGCAGACCGAACAGCGTGGGGGGACGGCGCCCGGCCGGGACGGGACCGGCCGAGGGGCTGACCTCCCGCGGGCGGGGGGCTCACCCCACCCGGGAGGGTGTCCGTGCACTATCGCGCGCGTACCTGGGCGAGGATCGACGCAATCGTCCGTGCTCGCGGAGGGACCAATGAACGACGAGCTTGTGCACCCGACCACTACCGCCGCCTGGCGTAAGTGGCTCGAGCGCCATCACGCGACCAGCCGAGGGGTGTGGCTGGTGTCGTGGAAGTCCCATACCGGAAAGAAGAGTATCGGGTACGACGATGCGGTCACCGAGGCGCTCGCCTTCGGGTGGATCGACAGCAAGCAGCGAACGCTCGACCCCGACCGCACAGCGCTGTGGTACTGCCCCCGGAAGCCGTCCAGCGGTTGGTCGGGGACCAACAAGGCACGCGTCGAGAAGCTGCTCGCTGAGGGACGGATGGCGCCCGCCGGGCAGCGCGCGGTCGACGTCGCCAAGGAGAACGGCGCATGGTCCCTGCTGGATGAGGTCGAGGACTTGGTCGTCCCGCCCGACCTGGCCGCTGCCTTTCGCCGGCACAAGGGCTCGGCCGGGCACTGGGAGTCCTTCCCGCGTTCGGCCAGGCGCGCCTTGCTGGCCTGGATCGTGCAGGCCAAGAAGCCTGAGACACGGGCCAAGCGCATCGCGGAGGTCGCGGAGAGGGCTGCGAAGGGCGAGCGGGCCAACCAGTGACGGCGACGTCCCTCATCGGAGTCGCAGGTCGGCTCGCCCTTCGGCCCAGGCCTGCTGGTCCGAACAGGCACACCTCGCGCAGGGGCCGTTCAGATCCGGATGTTTTCGCGGCCGGGGCGATGCCCTGGCATCAGTGTTGAGCCACCAGCGGTCCGCCGCCTTCGGACCATGAGCTGCCGAGCACCCAGATGGCGTTCGGCGGTCCCCCACCCGGAGGCAGCGGAGCCGCCGCCGCCCTGACCTGCGGAAACGGTGGGCGCGCCCGGCAGGATTCGAACCTGCAACCTCCTGATCCGTAGTCAGACGCTCTATCCGTTGAGCTACGGGCGCATGGCCGAATGGCCGCGGCAACTGTACAAGACACCGAGGCAGCACCCCGAATCCCGCGAGCCCCGCACGACAGGCCCGCGGGGTGCGAGGAACGCCACCTCAGTTGGGGGTCTCGTCGCTGCTGACCTCGACGTCCGGGTTCTTGATGTCGACGTCGGCCTCGCCACCGAAGTAGAAGAAGGCGGCCACCGCGACCCCGGCGAGCACCAGGATCGCGACGATGAAGCCGGAGGCGGCTCCGCCAGCGTCCCGGCGTGAGCGGTCGGTCGTCAGGGCAGGGCTCATGGCAGTCTCTCCAGGTCTCGCGCGGCGGAAGTCCGATCTGCCGCCTTGCGTACCCCGGCCCCCTCGTCGTCAACCAGGTCGCCAACCAGCCTGGCCACGGCGAGGGCCGCATAGTGTCGGGCAGAACCGGGCACATGGCAAGTGATCTGCTCGTTCGTCTCATGACCCCCCTGCCGCGGAGCGGTCATCACGGGCTACCGTGAGCAGCCCGCGACCGAGAGCCAGCGCACGACCCGGGTCCGCGGTCACCACGCGAAAGGGACATCTCCGGCGATGACGGCATCGATGATCGACTCCCCGACGACCCACCGGCGGCTCAACGACTGGGTCCAGGAGGTCGCGGAGCTGACGACGCCGGACCGGGTGGTCTGGTGCGACGGCTCGGACGAGGAGTGGGACCGGCTGACGGCGGAGCTCGTCGAGGCCGGCACGCTGACCCGGCTGGCCGACGACAAGAAGCCGAACTCGTTCTGGTGCGCCTCGGACCCCACCGACGTCGCCCGCGTCGAGGACCGCACCTTCATCTGCTCCCGCGACGAGGCAGACGCCGGCCAGACCAACAACTGGATGGACCCGGGCGAGATGAAGTCGGTCATGACCGACCTCTACCGGGGCAGCATGCGGGGCCGCACGATGTACGTCATCCCGTTCTGCATGGGTCCGCTCGAGGCCGAGAGCCCCATGTTCGGCGTGGAGATCACCGACTCGGCGTACGTCGTCTGCTCGATGCGCATCATGGCGAGGATGGGTGCGAAGGTGCTCGCCGGCATGGGACAGGACGCCGACTTCGTCCCCTGCCTGCACTCGGTCGGTGCCCCGCTCGAGCCCGGGCAGAAAGACGTGCCGTGGCCCTGCAGCGACACGAAGTACATCACCCAGTTTCCCGAGGAGCGCATGATCTGGAGCTTCGGCTCCGGGTACGGCGGCAACGCGCTGCTCGGGAAGAAGTGCTTCTCGCTGCGGATCGCCTCCGTGATGGGCCGCGACGAGGGCTGGCTGGCCGAGCACATGCTGATCCTCAAGCTGACCTCCCCCGACCAGGCCGTGCACTACGTCGCTGCCGCGTTCCCGAGCGCCTGCGGCAAGACCAACCTGGCCATGCTCGAGCCGACCATCGAGGGCTGGAAGGTCGAGACCCTCGGTGACGACATCGCCTGGATGCGCTTCGGCGAGGACGGCAAGCTCTACGCGCTCAACCCTGAGTACGGCCTGTTCGGCGTCGCGCCGGGCACCGGCTGGGGCACCAACCCCAACGCGATGCGCACTATCGCGCGGGGCAACTCGCTGTTCACCAACGTCGCGCTCACCGACGACGGCGACATCTGGTGGGAGGGGATGACCGACGAGCCTCCGGCCCATCTCACCGACTGGAAGGGCCGCGACTGGACGCCCGACAGCAGCGAGCCGAGCTCGCACCCCAACAGCCGGTTCTGCACACCGATCACCCAGTGCCCGATCATCGCGCCGGAGTACGACGACCCGAAGGGCGTCCCGATCTCGGCAATCTTGTTCGGCGGGCGCCGCAAGACCACCATCCCGCTGGTCTACGAGGCCCGCGACTGGGTCCACGGGGTCTTCATGGGCGCCACGCTCTCGTCCGAGACGACGGCGGCCGCGACTGGCGAGGTCGGCGTGGTGCGTCGCGACCCGATGGCCATGCTGCCGTTCATCGGCTACAACGCCGGCGACTACTTCGGCCACTGGGTGGCGGTGGGCAAGGAGGCCGACGCCCAGAAGCTGCCGAAGATCTTCTACGTCAATTGGTTCCGGCGCGACGACGACGGCAGCTTCCTGTGGCCCGGGTACGGCGAGAACGGCCGGGTCCTGAAGTGGGTCATCGAGCGGATCGAGGGCCGGGCGGCTGCGGTCGAGACGCCGATCGGTCTGGTGCCGACCGCGGAGTCGCTCGACGTCGACGGCCTGGACATCACGCCGGGCCAGGTCGAGAAGGTGCTAGCCGTCGACCCGGCCGAGTGGCGCGACGAGGTGCCGCAGATCCAGGCGTGGTTCGAGAAGATCGGCACCGACAAGGTCCCCGCCATGCTGATGACCGAGCTGGACGGGCTCAAGGCCCGGCTCGGCGACGGCTGAGCCGCTCGGCGGTGACGGCGACGC
>DASVED010000065.1:0-2362 GCA_036380775.1 Actinomycetes bacterium | reverse complement strand
AGTTCCAGTGGTGGCCTTAGCTGGCGACCGCCGCGGCCGCGTCGACGATGCCGTAGCCGTAGGTCGGCGTGAACACCCCGCGGAGCCCGACGCCCGGGGTGCGGGCGGTCGAGGTGAGCGCCGTGTAGATGGCGTCCACCGAGCGGCCCTGCGCCGCCAGCAGTGCCGCGACACCGGCGACGTGCGGCGTCGCCATCGACGTGCCGGCGAACTCGTCGTAGTTGTTGCCGTAGCCGCAGGTCGCGCCGGAGCTGCTGGTGCCGGCCGGGACCGTCGACACGATGTCCTCGCCGCAGACCGGGAGCAGCGAGCCGCCCGGCGCGGCGACCGCGTTGAGGTCGGGGCGGATCGGGCCGGAGCTGTAGGCGGAGCGGAGCTCGCGCTTGTCGGTGGCGACCACGCAGATCGCGCCCTCGTCGAAGCCGGGCGAGTTGCACAGCGGAACGCTGTCGTTGCCGGCGGCCGCGATGACGGCGACACCCTTGCCCTTCGCGTAGACGATGGCGTCCTGCAGGGCAGTCTCGAGCCCGGTCAGTGCGAGCACCTGGGTGCCTTGCAACCCACCGAGGCTGAGGTTCACGACGTCGGCGCCGTGGTCGGCCGCCCAGCGGACGCCGTTGGCGATGTCCTCGAAGCTTCCGCTGCCGTCCTCGAGCACCTTGACCGGCATGATCTGCGCGTCCCGCGCGACGCCGGCGATGCCGATGCCGTTGCCGGTGGCTGCCGCCGCGATGCCGGACACGTGGGTGCCGTGGTTGTCGGACGCCTGCGCCTCGCCGTCCGGGCCGCGCCAGTCGCCGTTGCCGCAGGACGGGTTGCACTCGATGAACGTGGCGCCGGGCACCAGCTTGGCGCGCAGGTCCTCGTGGGTCAGGTCGACGCCGGTGTCGACGACGGCGATGACCGTGCCCGCGCCCGTGCTGGTCGCCCACGCCTCCTCGGCGTGGACCTGCTGGGGGCCGTACTGGTCGGCGTACAGCGGATCGTTGGGGGCGGCGCCGGCCGGGCTGGCGGTCAGCGCGACCGCGGTGACGGCAGCCGCGGCGACGGCTGCGGGGCGGGCGAGACGCATGACACTCCTTGACGGGCTGGCTCGTGACGGGGGGTGTGCCGTTTCGACGTGAGCAACGACACATGGCCCAGGAGGTCACGGTTCCGACGTACCGGACATTTCGCCGACAACCTTGCTGCATGATCGACGGGGGAGGAAGGGGGCTGTGACCTGCGGGTTCTCGGCGGGAGAACCACTTCTGCATGATCAGCGGGGGAGTGGGGGGTGCGACCGTACGCTGGGCGTCGTGACCGACCGACCAGCGAGCCAGCAGCCGGTGTGGCCGGACGGGGCGGTGCTGGACGAGGTCGTCCGCGAGCTGCGGGTGCTGCCGCCGCTGGTGTTCGCGGGGGAGTGCGACGCGCTCAAGGAGCGGCTCGGGGCGGTCGCCCGGGGCGAGGCCTTCCTGCTGCAGGGCGGCGACTGCGCGGAGACCTTCGTCGACTCCACCGCCGACGCGATCCGCAACAAGATCAAGACGCTGCTGCAGATGGCCGTGGTGCTGACCTACGGGGCGCGGGTCCCGGTCGTGAAGGTCGGGCGGATCGCCGGGCAGTTCGCGAAGCCGCGCAGTGCGGACACGGAGACGCGCGACGGGGTCACCTTGCCGGCGTACCGCGGCGACGCCGTCAACGGGTTCGACTTCACGCCGGAGTCACGGACGCCGGACCCGCGCCGGCTGCTGCGGGTCTACAACTCGTCGGCCGCGACGCTGAACCTGGTCCGCGCGTTCACCCAGGGCGGGCTCGCCGACCTGCGCCAGGTGCACGCCTGGAACCAGGGGTTCGTACGCGGCAACGGTGCCCACCAGCGCTACGAGGCGGTGGCCCGTGACATCGACCGGGCTCTGGCGTTCATGCTGGCGTGCGGGGTCGACCCGGAGGCGTTCCGGACCGTCGACCTCTACTCGTCGCACGAGGCGCTGCTGCTCGACTACGAGCGCGCGATGACCCGCATCGACTCGCGCACCGGGCTGCCCTACGACGTATCGGCTCACCTGGTCTGGGTGGGAGACCGGACCCGCGACCTCGAGGGGGCGCACGTCGAGTTCGCCGCCTCGATCCGCAACCCGCTGGCGGTGAAGCTCGGTCCGACGACGACCCCGGACGAGGCGCTGGCGCTGATCGAGCGGCTCGACCCGACCGGCGAGCCGGGCCGGCTGACGTTCGTGAGCCGGATGGGGTCGGGCCGGGTGCGGGACGCGCTGCCGCCGCTGGTCGAGAAGGTCACCGCGGCCGGCGTGACCGTCGCCTGGGTGTGCGACCCCATGCACGGCAACACCTACGAGGCCCCCGACGGCCGCAAGACCCG
>DASVED010000064.1:0-20805 GCA_036380775.1 Actinomycetes bacterium | reverse complement strand
ACGAGATCGACGAGATCGGCATCCGTGACGGCGCGAACCTCGAGGTGGACGGCTTCTCGTTCGCACCGTCCTTCAGCATCTGGACCACCATCGAGGAGTGCCTCAACCCGCCGGTCGTGTGGGAGAAGGACCGCGGCTGGTTCACCACCCCGCCGTTCTCCGAGCCCGAGGTGTTCGACTTCCCCGAGGGCATCGGCCCGGTCGAGTGCGTCAACGTCGAGCACGAGGAGGTCCTGCTCGTCCCTCGCTGGGTGGATGCGAAGCGGGTCACCTTCAAGTACGGGCTCGGCGAGGAGTTCATCACGGTTCTCGAGGTGCTGCACAAGGTCGGCCTCGACCGCACCGACCGGGTCCGGGTGGGCGGCGTCGAGGTGTCGCCGCGTGACGTGGTCGCAGCCTGCCTGCCCGACCCGGCGACGCTCGGCGACCGGATGCGGGGCAAGACCTGCGCGGGCACCTGGGTCACCGGCCGCAAGGACGGGGTCGACCGGTCGGTGTACCTGTACCACGTCGTCGACAACGAGTGGTCGATGGCGGAGTACGGCTCGCAGGCGGTCGTCTGGCAGACGGCGGTGAACCCGGTGGTCGCCCTGGAGCTGCTGTCGTCCGGGACGTGGCAGGGCCGAGGGGTCATGGGCCCTGAGGCGTTCGACGCGGTGCCCTTCCTCGACCTGTTGACCGCCTACGGCTCGCCGTGGGGCATGCGCGAGGGCGGCTAGCTGCCCCGCCCCGGGGGACTGGTGCGCAGCAGGTTGTCCAGCACGGGTCCCGCGAGGGCGGCGACCGTGCGGGCCGCCCTGATCTGGCTGCGCCGCCACGGCGTCGGGCGGCGCAAGTGGCACTCGAAGAGGCCGACGACCTCGCCGCGGGAGCGCACCGGAACCATCAGCAGCGAGCCGACGCCGTCCGCGCGCATCCACTCCGACTCACCCGGATCGGCCGCGGCGTCGCCAAGCACGACCTGGGCGGCGACGTCGTCGGCCAGCACGCGCCTGGTCAGTGGCAGGTCGGCGAGGTAGTAGCGCACCCCCTTGAACACGGTGGCCGTGTCGAGCACCGCCTCGACGAAGGACCCGGTCGCGTCCAGGTAGGACAGCTCGACGCCGTCCGCCCCGACGGCCGGTGCGATGTGGGTCAGGGCGCGGGCCAGCTCGCTGAGGCAGGTGGCGGAGGACACCCGCATCAGCGCCGGGACAAGATCGCGCGGGTCCCGCTCGTCGCCGACAGCCACCGCCCGGGCCATCGCCCGCTCGCAGACCCGGCGGCTGGCTGGAGAGGCTGCCGCGAAACCGGGACCGGGGCGGCCGATGAACCAGCCCTGGCCATGGGCCACGTCGAGGTCGGCCAGGACCGCCAGCTCCTCGGCCTCCTCGATGCCCTCGGCGCAGACCTGCGCGCCGGTGCGCGCCGCGAAGCGCACTATCGCCTCGAGGAGGGCGGCCAGAGCGGGTTGGTGCTGCACGCCGGTGACCAGCGCGCGGTCGACCTTCAGCACGTCGGGACCTACGGCCATCACCTGCTGGAGCCCGGCGTAGCCCTCGCCCACGTCGTCCACCGCGATGCGCGCGCCGCGACGCCGCAGCGCGGCCAGCGACGCCATGAAGGTCGGCCGGTCGTCCACCAGCTCGTGCTCGGTGATCTCGACCTGTGTGCCGTCGAGGTCGCGGGGGAGCCGGTCGAGCAGGTCGGGACGGCACAGCGCGGACGGACTGAGGTTCAGAGAGAGCAGAGTGCCCGCCGGGCGGTGCAGACCCCGCTCGAGCGCGCGGTTGACCGCAAGCATCTCCAGCTCGTGCCCGCAGCCCTCGCGGCGGGCCAGCCGGAAGACCTCGTCGACCGGCACGCCGGGCAGCGCCGGGAAGCGGGCCAGGGCCTCGTACGCCGTGACGGACCCGGTCGCCAGGTCCATGATCGGCTGATAGACGATCTGTGGGTCGCCGAGAGCGAGCGCCCGCTGCAGCCTGGAGCCCCCGGCTGCCGGGGCAGCATCAGGTTCGACGACACGCAGAGGTGACACACCCCTACGAATCGGCAGTTCCGGGGCCGCGAGCATGATGCGTACGCACCACACGCCTGCGCGAACCGCCTACGAGCCGCCTAAAGAGCCGTGGCGAACGCCTTCTCGATGATCCCCAGCCCCTCGTCGATCAGGTGGTCCGGCGTCACCAGCGGCGGCAGGAAGCGGAGCACGTTGCCGTACGTCCCGCAGGTCAGGACGACGAGGCCGTCGGCGTGGCATGCGCTGGCGACGGCTGCCGTGGTCGCGGCGTCCGGCTCCAGCGTCCCGGGTCGGGTCAGCTCGACGGCCACCATGGCGCCCCGCCCGCGCACGTCACCGATCACAGCGTGGGTCGCCGCCATGTCGCGCAGGCGACCGGTCATCACCTCGCCGATCCGGCGAGCGCGCCCGGCCAGGTCGTCCACCTCCATCGTCTCGATCGAGCCGAGCGCCGCGGCGCAGGCCACCGGGTTCCCGCCGTAGGTCCCGCCGAGCCCGCCGACGTGCGCTGCGTCCATCACCTCGGCCCGCCCGGTCACCGCCGCCAGCGGCAGCCCACCCGCGATGCCCTTGGCCGTGGTCACCAGGTCTGGGACCACCGACTCGTGGTCGCAGGCGAACCAGTCACCGGTGCGGCAGAAGCCGGTCTGGATCTCGTCGGCGACGAGCACCGCCCCGTTGGCGGTGCACCAGTCGGCCAGGGCGGGCAGGAAGCCCGGTGCCGGCACCACGAAGCCACCCTCGCCCTGCACCGGCTCGATGACGACGGCGGCCACCTGGTCTGCGCCCACCTGCTTCTCGACGAGGCCCAGCGCGCGGGCGGCGGCCTCGGCGCCGGTCATCCCTGCGGGGTCGCGGAACGGGTAGGACATCGGGAACCGGTAGACCTCGGGAGCGAACGGCCCGAAGGAGTGCTTGTAGGGCATGCTCTTGGCGGTCAGGGCCATCGTGAGGTTGGTGCGTCCGTGGTAGCCGTGGTCGAACACGACGACTGCCTGGCGCTGCGTGTGCGCGCGGGCGATCTTGACCGCGTTCTCCACGGCCTCGGCGCCCGAGTTGAACAACGCAGAGCGCTTCTGGTGGTCGCCGGGCGTCAGGCGGTTGAGCGCCTCGCAGACCTCGACGTAGCCCTCGTACGGCGTGACCATGAAGCAGGTGTGGGTGAACCGCGCGACCTGGTCCCGCACGTTGCGCACCACGCGGTCGGCGGAGTTGCCGACGCTCACGACGGCGATCCCGGAGCCGAAGTCGATCAGCGAGTTGCCGTCGACGTCGACGAGCACGCCACCGCCGGCCCGGTCGACGAAGACCGGCAGCGTGGTCGACAGCCCGCGGGCCACGGCGGCGTTCCGTCGTGCCATCAGCTCGCGCGAGCGGGGGCCGGGCACCTCGGTGACCAGGCGGCGCTCCTGGGTCAGCGCGGGGCCGCCGGTCTCGGGGGCGATGGAGTCAGTCATGCGAGCACGATACTGCGACGGAATCTGGCGCGAAAGGCGCGTGAGGCGACGAAATCCGCAGAACCGAGTCGTGGCGGCGCTCGGGTGCGCCGCAGTCAGCGCTTGGACAGCCAGCGCCGGACGTCGGCGACCAGGACGACCCACTGCCCCTGACGCTGGGTGGCGCGCAGCGACCGGTCACGCACCGCCGCTGCCACCGTGGCCTGGTCGACCCGGGCCATCGCCGCCACCCCGTCGAGGTCGAGCTCCTTGTCCGGGGCGTGCCGCGAGAGGTCGGTCATGGCAGAGACGTCGGCTCCGCCGGGACCGAACTTGACCGCCCGGGATGTGGTCAGCGCGCGGGTGCGTCAGCGGGCGGGTGGCGTCGTGAGGCCGCGCCGCATGTCCGCGAGCATCGCCTCGAACAGGCCCTCGGCGTCCTCGAGCGCGAAGCCGAGGTGGCCGAAGACCTCGATGGTGACCGCGCCGTAGAGCCGGACCCAGCCGCTCAGGTACGCCACCAGCACCCCGGGCGGCAGGGGCGTGCCGGTGCGCTCGATGAACGTCTGCAGCTGCCGGGTCAAGGCCGCCGGCAGGGCGGTGTCCGGTGGCACCTGGAACGGCGCCCGGTTCCAGATCTCCACGAAGATCCCGAGGAAGACGGCGCCGAACGAGAGGTCGGTCCCCGGCTCCTGGTGGGCCACCGGTTGGCCCTCGGTGGCCTGCGGACCGGAGGCGAAGGTCAGCTGGAACTCGCGCGGGTGCGACAGCGACCACCGGCGGAACTCCCGGCAGGCGGCCATCAGCCGCTCCACCGGCTCGTCGGCCGGAGCGCCGTCCCGGGCCGACTCCAGGCGCCCGGTGATCTCGTCGAGCACGTCCGCGCAGAGTGCCGCCACGACCTCCTCGTGGCTGGCGAAGTACCGGTAGAGCGCCGGGGCGGTCATCCCCATGCTGCGCGCGATCGCCCGCAGGGTCAGCGCGTCCGGGCCCTGCTCGACCAGCAGCGACCGGGCGGTGTCCTTGATCTCCTGCACGGTGGCGTCGCGGACCCGCTCGCGCCGGGTCGAGGCGGCGGCGGCGACGTCCGGAACCGGCATGATGAACCCCCTTGACAGTAGTGAACAGCGTCAGCATAGTGAACATCATTCACTACGACAACCGACGTTTACATCATAGGGGAGACCATCATGTTCGACCGGTTGGGACACCTGACGTACCGCCGCCGCCGCTGGGTCCTCGCGCTGGCCGGCCTGTTCCTCGCCGTCGGCGCCGGCTGGGGCACCGGCGTGTTCGCCGAGATGGTGTCCAGCGGGTTCGAGGACCCGGACAGCGAGTCGGCCAAGGCACTGACCCGGGTCGAGCAGACCGTAGGGCGCGACGAGGCCGACGTGGTCGTCCTCTACCGGGCCGATGGAGCGCCGGTCGACACCCCGGCGGTCCGGGCAGCGGTCGAGGAGCACCTGGCCGGCCTGCCGTCCGCGCTGGTCGACCGGGTGACGACCACCTGGTCGGCGGGTCCGCGCGGGGCAGCCCTCGTCTCGGACGACGGCGCGGCGACGTACGCCGTGGTGCACCTCGTCGCGGACGACGAGGACGACCAGATGACGGCGTACGAGGAGCTCGAGCAGACGCTGCGCGACGCCCCGGACGGCTTGTCCGTCGAGCTGGGCGGCAGCAAGGCCATCGCGAGCGACATCACCGGGCAGGTCAGCGAGGACATCGCCCGTGCCGAGCAGATCTCGCTGCCGATCGTGCTGGTGCTGCTCGTGGTCGTCTTCGGCGGCCTGACCGCGGCCAGCCTTCCGCTGGCCGTCGGCGGGCTCGCGATCCTCGGCTCGTTCACGATGCTGCGCCTGCTGTCGCTGGCCACCGACGTGTCGATCTTCGCGGTGAACATCGTGACGATGCTCGGGCTCGGACTGGCGATCGACTACGCGCTGTTCGTCATCAGCCGGTTCCGTGAGGAGCTGCACGCAGGACGGACGACCGAGCAGGCGCTGGTGCGCACCATGGCGACGGCCGGCCGCACCGTCGCGTTCTCCGGCATCACGGTGGCGATCTCGTTGGCGTCGCTGCTGTTCTTCCCGCAGGTGTTCCTGCGCTCCATGGGCTTCGGCGGCATGGCAGCGGTGCTGGTGGCGATGGTCGGCGCGCTGACCGTCCTCCCCGCGCTGCTCGCGGTGCTCGGGCACCGGGTCGACTCGCTGCGCATCCGCGCACCCAAGATCCTTAGTGCGCGTCTGCACCAGACACGCCGAGCGAGTGGTGTGTCGGCGCACAGTCGGGGTGAGGGGGAGCAGGGTGCGTGGTACCGGCTGGCGAGGTCGGTGATGCGCCGTCCCCTCGCGTTCGTGGCCGTGATCGTCCCGTTGCTGCTGCTCGCCGGGCTGCCGTTCCTGCGCGTGGAGTTCGGCGGCGTCGACCACCGTGCGCTGCCGGCCGGCACCGAGAGCCGGGTCGTCTCCGAGACCCTGCTCACCGACTTCCCCGGCGGCGGCACGACGACCATCGACCCGGTGGTCACCTTCGCCGACGGCGCGATCGACGCGGCCGACCGGGCTGCCGTCGACGGCTTCGCCGCCGACCTGCGCGAGCTGCCGGGCGTCGTCTCGGTGGAGACGTCGGGGGAGCGGGACGGCACCGCCCTGCTCACCGTGCGGCACTCGCTCGAGGGGATCTCGGCGGAGGCGCGCGACCTGGTCGGCGAGATCCGCGCGCTGCCCGCACCGGAGGGCGCCGAGGTGCTCGTCGGCGGCCGGGCCGCCGACCTGCGCGACCTGCTGTCAAGCCTGGGGTCGACGCTGCCCTGGATGGGCGTGTTCGTCGTCGGCGTGACCCTCGTCCTGCTCTTCCTGGCCTTCGGCTCGGTGGTGCTCCCGCTCAAGGCGGTCGCGATGAACGTCCTGTCGCTGTCCGCGTCGTTCGGCGCCCTGGTGTGGATCTTCCAGGACGGCCACCTGTCGTCCTGGCTCGGCTTCACCTCGACCGGAGCGATCGAGGCCACCCAGCCGATCCTGATGCTGGCCTTGGCGTTCGGCCTCTCGATGGACTACGAGGTCTTCCTGCTGTCGCGGGTCCGGGAGGAGTGGGACCGCACGCACGACAACAGCACGGCGGTCGCCGCCGGGCTGCAGCGCACGGGCCGGATCATCACCAGCGCCGCGCTGCTGCTCGTCGTCGTCATCGGCGCCTTCTCGACGTCCGGCATCGTCTTCATCAAGATGATCGGGATCGGGATGATCATCGCGATCCTGGTGGACGCGACGATCGTCCGGGCGCTGCTGGTGCCGGCGACGATGCGGCTGCTCGGTCGCTGGAACTGGTGGGCACCCGCCCCGATGGCCAGGTTCTGGGAGCGGCACGGCATCCGGGAGTCGGCGGGCGAGGTCGCGCCGCCCGAGGTGGTCGAGCTGCCCGAGGCCCGGTCCGCCGTGCCTGGCCCGGTCCGGACCTAACGGTCCGGCGGGGGGTCCAGCCGCTGCTCCCGCGGCCGGGCCGCCCGGATCCGCTCGTCGGTCCAGTACTCCGTCACGGCGTCGGGCGGGGTGGTCACGTCATGGACGGCCACCCCACCCGACGCCGGGCTGGTGTCGGCGGCACCACGGCGCAGCACGCGCGCCAGGCGGCTGATGGCCGACACCAGCCGGCGCACGGCTAGCCGGTCGCCGCGGCGCTGTAGGCCGACTGGATGGCGCTGCCGAAGTACGGCCCGAACATCACGTTGCGGACGCCCTGGTAGCCGAAGCTGTTGACCGAGTTGATCGTCGAGTTGTTGTTGATCAGCCACGGGCCACCGCTCGAGCCACCCGTCATGTTGCACGGGATGCCCTGGCTCTGCGTGCCGTACGGGTCGTCGGTGGCGGTGCCGGTGCACGACTTCAGGGTCTGGCCGTTGAACCTGCCGGCCGCCGGGTAGCCGTAGGCGTCGTAGGTCAGCCCACGCGCCAGGTTGAAGCCGATCCCCTGGCCACCCACGGCGTTCGTCAGGGTTGCGCCGCCCAGGGTGTTCATGACCGCGAAGCCGCCGTCGTAGTTGATGTTGCCCTGCTGCGCCCACTGCGTCGTGGTCACGAGCGTCCGGGCGGTCCACGTGCCGTACGGCCGGGTGCCGTTGTTGTACGCCGGGACGAACGCGAAGTTGGTCGCGTAGGCGCCCGGGCCTTCGTTCACGCAGTGACCGGCTGTGGTCACGACCGAGCGGTTGGTGCTGTTCGTGGCCGCACCCGAGCAGACGTAGTTCGTGCCGCCCATGGTGAAGAACACCTTGCCCGTCGTGGCCACGACCTTCGGGTCGAAGCTCGTGCCACCGCCTGGCTTGGCCCGCGGCACGACGACCGGCTGGCCCTTGGCGACAGCCGAGGACGACGCATTGGCCGCCGACGGTGCCTTGGCGGGCACGGCGTCGCGCATCCGGTCGGCCGTCCAGTAGGCCGTGACCCGGTCCTGGGCCGCCTCGGTGGTGGCGGCGGGGTGGGTCTCCACGCCCCTGGGCGTCGCGGCACCGGACGCGGTGCCGGTGACGGTGGCGAGGGACACGAGACCGACGAGCAGGGCGACGACGGCGCCGAGGAGCGTGGTGCGGGTTCTGCGCATGGGCGGCAGCCTCCAGTAGGACGGGCGACGGTCGCCGCCCCGGAACATGATGATCCGGTCACGCGTGTCGCGAGCCGGGTCGGGTCAGAACGTAGCTTTCCGTGGACGAAATGTCTGCTGCATCACATCTTGTCCTTGGCCGAGTCGGCGCGATAAGGGCGAGTGCCGGAGACTGGGCCGGTGGGCATCCGGAGGGACGTCGTCATCCTGGGCTCGACCGGCTCGGTCGGGACCCAGGCGGTCGACGTGGTCCGGCGCAACCCGCGCCGGCTCCGGGTGGTCGGTCTCGCCGCCGGCGGGGCGGACGTCGAGCTGCTGGCCCGCCAGGCCCTCGAGCTGCGCGTCGACGTGGTCGGCGTCGCCCGGGCGAGCGCCGCGCAGGACCTCCAGCTGGCGTTCTACGCGGCGGCCAAGGCCGGCGGCTACAGCGCCGGGGACCACCCGGTGCCGCGCATCGTCGCCGGGCCGGACGCCGCGACCGAGCTCGCCCGCTGGCCGTGCGACACGGTCCTGAACGCGATGACCGGCTCGATCGGGCTCGCGCCGACCCTCGCCGCGCTGGAGGCGGACCGGACGCTCGCCTTGGCCAACAAGGAGTCGCTGGTCGCGGGCGGAGAGCTGGTCCGGGCCGCTCGCAAGCGGCCCGACCAGATCGTCCCGGTCGACTCCGAGCACTCGGCGCTCGCCCAGTGCCTGCGCGGCGGGTCGCCGGAGGAGGTCCGCCGGCTCGTCCTGACCGCCAGCGGTGGCCCCTTCCGCGGGCGGCCGCGCGCCGACCTGGTGGACGTCACGCCGGAGCAGGCCCTCGCGCACCCCACCTGGGACATGGGGCCGGTCGTCACGATCAACTCCGCGACCCTGGTCAACAAGGGCCTCGAGGTGATCGAGGCCCACCTGCTGTTCGACCTGCCCTACGACCGCATCGACGTGGTCGTCCACCCGCAGTCGCTCGTGCACTCGATGGTCGAGTTCACCGACGGCTCGACGTTGGCGCAGGCCAGCCCGCCGGACATGCGGCTGCCGATCGCGCTCGCACTGGGCTGGCCGGAGCGCATCCCGGACGCCGCCCCCGGCTGCGACTGGACCCGGGCGGCCACGTGGGAGTTCCTGCCGCTGGACGACGAGGCCTTTCCCGCCGTACGCCTGGCGCGCTCGGCCGGGCAGGCCGGCGGCACCGCGCCGGCCGTCTACAACGCCGCGAACGAGGTGTGTGTCGAGGCCTTTCTCGCCGGGCGGCTGCCGTTCATCGCCATCGTCGACACCGTCGAGCACGTCCTGGGCGAACACCCGGGTGGGAACCTCAACACCGTGGACGATGTTGTCGAGACCGAGACGTGGGCGCGACGACGCGCCGCCGAGCTGACTGAGACGGGCGCAACTGCATGAGCTTCTGGATCGGCGTGCTGATCTTCGCCGTGGGCATCCTGGTGTCCGTCCTGCTGCACGAGGCCGGCCACCTGCTGACCGCCAAGCGGTTCGGCATGAAGGCGACGCACTACTTCGCGGGCTTCGGGCCGACCGTGTTCTCGTTCCGCCGGGGCGAGACGGAGTACGGCCTCAAGGCGATCCCCGCCGGCGGCTTCGTGAAGATCGTCGGGATGACACCGCTGGAGCCCGTCGACCCAGCGGACTCGCACCGGGCGTTCTGGCGGTTCCCGCTGTGGCAGCGCACCGTCGTGCTCGTCGCTGGCTCGGTGACCCACTTCATCCTGGCGCTGGTCATCTTCTACATCGCCGCGATCAGCACCGGGTTGCCGAACCCGGCGCTGCAGTCCTTCGACGCGCTGGAGGCCAAGCCGGTCGTCGGTCAGGTCAGCCCGTGCGTCGTGGTCGGCTACGAGACCAGGCCGGAGGGGGGCTTGCGTGGCTGCCGGGACAGCGACCCGGTGTCGCCGGCGAAGGCGGCCGGACTGCAGCGCGGTGACCGTGTGGTGGCGCTGGGCGAGACGAGCATCGCGACGTACGGTGACCTGGTCCGCGCGATCCGCTCCGCACCCCCGGGTCCGGTCGAGGTGACGTACCTGCGTGACGGCGAGCGCTCGACGACCACGGCGGACCTCGTCGCCACCCGGCGCCCGGCGCTGACCGAGGACGGCAGCACCGGCCCGGTGCAGACGGTGTCGTCCATCGGCATCCTGGTCCGCTACCCGCGCACGGTCCTGCACTACGGCCCGGCCGCCGCCGTCGGCGGGTCCGTCGGCTTCCTCGGCGAGACGGTCCAGCAGACGTTCCGGGCGGTTGCTGCCTTCCCGTCAAAGGTCCCCAAGCTGTTCGACGCCATCGGTGGCGAGGAGCGGGACCCCGAGACGCCGATCAGTGTCGTCGGGGCGAGCCGGGTGGGTGGCGAGGCGGTCGAGCTGGGACTGCCGATCGTCTTCCTGGCCCTGCTGGGCGGGCTGAACGTGTTCATCGGCGTCTTCAACCTGTTCCCGTTGCTGCCGCTCGACGGCGGCCACGTCGCGATCGCCTGGTTCGAGCGGGTCCGCTCGTCCTGGGCGGCCCGACGGGGTCGGCCGGACCCCGGACGGGTCGACTACAACAAGCTGCTGCCGCTCACCTACGCCGTGCTGCTGGTGTTCGGCGGGTTGACCCTGCTGACGCTGACCGCCGACATCGTGAACCCGATCACCCTCCAGTGAGAGGGATACTGGAGCAGTGACAGTCAACCTCGGCATGCCGGAGACACCGCCACGGCCGCTGGCTACCCGTCGGGTGTCGCGCCAGATTGACGTGGGCGGCGTGCTGGTCGGTGGCGACGCCCCCGTGTCGGTGCAGTCGATGACGACCACGCCGACGACCGACATCGACGCCACGCTGCAGCAGATCGCCGAGCTGACGGCGACCGGCTGCCAGATCGTCCGGGTCGCCTGCCCCACCCAGGACGACGCCGACGCGCTGCCGGCGATCGCCAAGAAGTCGCAGATCCCGGTGATCGCCGACATCCACTTCCAGCCGCGCTACGTGTTCGCCGCGATCGACGCGGGCTGTGCGGCCGTCCGGGTGAACCCGGGAAACATCAAGGCGTTCGACGACCAGGTGAAGGAGATCGCGAAGGCCGCGGGCGACGCGGGTGTGCCGATCCGGATCGGTGTCAACGCCGGCTCGCTGGACAAGCGGTTGCTCGCGAAGCACGGGAAGGCGACCCCGGAGGCGCTGGTGGAGTCGGCGCTCTGGGAGTGCTCACTGTTCGAGGAGCACGGCTTCCGCGACATCAAGATCTCGGTCAAGCACAACGACCCGGTCGTCATGATCGCCGCCTACCGGCAGCTCGCCGAGCAGTGCGACTACCCGCTGCACCTCGGCGTCACCGAGGCCGGTCCAGCCTTCCAGGGCACGATCAAGTCGGCCGTCGCGTTCGGCGCGCTGCTCGCCGAGGGCATCGGCGACACGATCCGGGTCTCCCTGTCGGCGCCGCCGGTCGAGGAGGTCAAGGTCGGGAACCAGATCCTCGAGTCGCTCGGGCTCAAGCAGCGCGGCCTGGAGATCGTCTCGTGCCCGTCCTGCGGACGCGCCCAGGTCGACGTCTACACCCTCGCCGACCAGGTGAGCGCGGGCCTCGAGGGGCTGACCGTCCCGCTGCGCGTCGCCGTGATGGGCTGCGTCGTCAACGGTCCGGGCGAGGCCCGGGAGGCCGACCTCGGCGTCGCGTCCGGCAACGGCAAGGGCCAGATCTTCGTCAAGGGCGAGGTCATCAAGACCGTGCCGGAGAGCCAGATCGTGGAGACTCTGATCGAGGAGGCGATGCGGATCGCCGAGCAGATGGAGGCCGAGGGCGTAACCTCTGGCCAGCCGGCGGTCAGCATCTCCTAGCCCGCCAGGTGACGGCCGCGAGGGAGGCACGGTGCTGCGCACGACGGCGCTGCGTGTCCTGCGCCCTGACGACCTGGACGACGTCGTCGCGCTTCTCGACCGCGACCCCGTCGCCGACGTCTTCGTCGCCTCGCGGGTCGAGGCGGTCGGGCTCGAGCCGCACCGGCTCGGCGGCGAGATGTGGGGACACGTCGTCGACGGACGCCTGGAGGCGCTCTGCCACGCGGCCGCCAACCTGGTGCCCGTCCAGGCCGGCCCCGAGGCCGTCCGGGCCTTCGCCGACCGGGCGCGACGGCAGGGACGGCGATGTGCCTCCATCGTGGGGGAGCGGGACGCAGTCGCCGGGATGTGGCAGGTTCTCGAGCCGTCGTGGGGCCCGGCGCGGGACGTTCGGGCCGATCAGCCGCTGATGGCCATCGATGCTGCTCCGGCGATCGAGCCCGACCCGCTGGTGCGCCTGGTGCGGCTCGACGAGCTCGACCTCCTGGTCCCCGCCTGCGTGGAGATGTTCACCGAGGAGGTCGGGGTCTCACCGGTGACCGCCGACGGGGGCGCCCTCTACCGCTCCCGCGTCGCCGACCTGATCCGGACCGGTCGCTCCTTCGCCCGCATCGAGGACGGCAGGGTCGTGTTCAAGGCGGAGATCGGGTCGGTCACCCGGTCCGCCTGCCAGGTGCAAGGGGTGTGGGTGCCCCCGGACCTGCGCGGACAGGGTCTGTCGGCGCCGGGGATGGCGGCCGTGGTAGCCCAGGCCCTGCGTGATGTCGCTCCGGTGGTCAGCCTCTACGTCAACGACTACAACCACGCCGCCCGCGCGACCTACCGGCGAGTCGGGTTCACCGATCGCGGCACGTTCATGTCCGTCCTCTTCTGATGCGGTCTCGGTGGGCCCGCCTGCGGGGCCGCCCGGAGATGCGGTTCTTCGGGGTGCTCTTCCGGGCCTCGCCGGGACTGGCCACGGCCTGGTGGGTGCTGCTGGTCCTGCGCGGGGCGATGCCGGCCTTGCTCGCGGTGGCGACGGGTGTGCTGGTGGGCGCGGTCAACGACGATGCGGACCTGACGGGGCCGCTGGCCTTCGTCGGCGTTCTCTTCGTGACGTTCCAGGTGCTGACCCCGGTGCAGCAGGCAGTCAGTGCCAACGCGGGTTCGCTGGCCACCGACTGGATGCACGACCGACTGATGCTAGCCGCCGTCGGACCGCCGGGGATGGGGCACCTGGAGAGCGCGGAGCTGGCGGACGACGTGTCGGCGGCGCGCGACGTCGACCGGGGCTACTCCGGGCCGCCGCTGTACATAGCGATGGACTTCATCGCCGGCGGTCTGGTGCTGCTCGTGAGCGGGGTGCTCTCCGCCGTGGTGCTGGTGGGTTTCGCATGGTGGGCGCCGATCGTCCTGCTCGCGGCGTGGGGCTCGACGCACTGGCTGCTCCGCGAGAGCGGGGTCTGGAAGGACCGCAACACCCCGAAGGTCCGCGACGCTCAGCGGCACGCCGAGTACGCGTACACCCTCGCGACCGAGCCCGCGGCGGCCAAGGAGCTGCGCCTGTTCGGGCTGGCCGACTGGGTGATCGAGCGCTTCACGGCCCGCCGCCTCGAGCTGCACGAGCTGCAGTACGAGGCGACCAGGTTGCGCGAGCGCTCGGTGCTCGGCGCCCTGGCCGCGGTCCTCGTCGGCAACGTGGCGGTGTTCTGGGCGCTGGCCGACGCGGCGTCCGACGGTCGGGTGGGGCTCGGTGCGGTGACGACGTACGTCCAGGCAGCGGTGGGCGTCAGCGCAGTCGCGTTCGGTGGCCTGAGCTGGGCGCTGGACGGGGCCGCGGCTCCCGCGGCCGTGGTGCTGGGGCTGCCCGAGAAGATGCGCGCGGCCGGGATGCTGCTGGCTGGTGCGTCACCGCAGGAGGTCCCGGCCGGCCACGCCCACGAGCTGCGCTTCACGGGGGTGACCTTCGGCTACGGCGCGGGGGACACGCCCGTGCTCGACGGTTTCGACCTGACGATCCCGGCAGGAACCTCGATGGCGATCGTCGGCGTCAACGGCGCGGGCAAGACGACCCTCGCCAAGCTGCTCTGCCGGCTCTACGACCCGCAGCGGGGAGCGGTGACGATCGACGGCGTCGACCTGCGCGACCTCGACGTCGATGCGTACCGCTCGCGGGTGACGGCCGTCTTCCAGGACTACATCCGCTACGAGCAGCCGCTGCGCGACAACGTCGCGCCGCTCGGGGCGCCCGACGACGTGGTCGAGGCCGCGCTCGCCGACGCCGGGGCGACCGGCCTGGCCGGGCTCGACACCATCTTGGCTCGCGGGTACGAGGGCGGCACCGACCTCTCCGGCGGCCAGTGGCAGCGGGTCGCCCTGGCCCGCGCACTCGCGGCGGTGCGGCAGGGAGCCGGCCTCGTGCTGCTCGACGAGCCGACCGCGCAGCTCGACGTGCGGGGGGAGGCCGAGATCTTCTCGCGCATCCTGGCCGCCACCCGCGGCGTGACGACGGTGCTCATCTCGCACCGGTTCTCCACGGTGCGCCAGGCCGACCGGATCTGCGTCCTCGAGCACGGCCGGGTCGTCGAGCTGGGCTCGCACGACGAGCTGATGACCCGGGGAGGTCGCTACCGCACGATGTTCGACCTGCAGGCGTCGCGCTTCCACGACGTCGACGAGCGGGGAGAGGAGGTCGTCGATGAGCCGCTGGAGTCGCTCGACTGAGCCCGCCGACGACATGCCGCCGCCGCTCGAGGCGCTGTGGCGGATGTTCCGGCTCGCGTATCGGGTCGAGCCGCGGCTGCTGGCGGTGTCGTTCGCGATGACAGTCGTCACCGCCCTGCCGGGGGCCCTCATCGGGCTCTGGCTCGCGCTGCTCGTCGACGGCGTCGGCGAGGAGGACCGGGGCAAGGTCCTCGCCGCGGCCCTGGGCCTGGCCGCCTCGTCGGTGCTGACCTGGTACACCCTGGTGCTCTTCGACCGTGTGCAGCGACGGTTCCGCGACCGGGTCAGCATCGCGATGGAGGCGCATGTCGCGTCGCTGCTGGCGACAGTCGCGACGATCGCCCACCACGAGCGGCGCGAGCACGTCGACCGCCTCGAGGTGCTCCGTCGCGCGACCTTCGGTCTCGACCACCTGTTCATGTCGGTCTTCTCGACGCTCGCCTGGGTGCTCCGGCTGACGTTCGTGATGGTGCTGCTGGCCACCCAGGTCCATCCCGCCCTCCTCGTGCTCCTGGTCTTCGTGGTCCCGATCGTGGTGTCGGCGACCGTGCGGCCCGGCGTCGAGCGGGCGGTGGAGGAGCGGGTGGCGCCGCACCGCCGGCTCGCGCGCAACATGTTCCAGACCGGCACCACCCCCGAGCCGGGCAAGGAGGTCCGGGTCACCGGAAACGCCGACCGCCTGGTCGCGACCCGACGCCGCGAGTGGCGGGCCTGGTACGAGCCGATGGCGCGGCAGCGCTGGGTGACGTCCTGGTGGCACGGCCTGGCGTGGGCGGTGTTCGGCATCGGCTACGTCGGCGCCATCGTGCTCACAGCGGCCCTCCTCGACGGGACGCCCGGTCAGGTCGTGCTGGTGCTGGTAGTGGGCAACCAGCTCTCCCAGTCGGTCGCCGCGGCGGTGGGTGAGCTCGGGTTCCTGCGCAGCATCTGGCTCGACCTGTCCCGACGGCTGATGTGGCTCGAGGACTACGCCGCCGCGGCCGACCCGCCCGGCGACGGCTCGCCACCCGAGCGGCTCACCCGGGGGGTGCGGTTCGACCACGTGTCCTTCCGCTATCCGGACTCCGAGCGGCTCGTCCTCGACGACGTCAGCCTCGACCTCCCCGCCGGAGCCGTCGTCGCGATCGTGGGCGAGAACGGCGCCGGCAAGTCGACGCTGGTCAAGCTGCTCGCACGGATGTACGCCCCGAGCAGTGGCCGGATCGAGGTCGACGGCGTCGACCTCGCCTCGATGTCGATGACCGAGTGGAGGTCACGGCTGGCAGGGGCGTTCCAGGACTTCTACCGCTTCGAGCTGACCGCGCTCGACGCCATCGGTCTCGGCGAGCTGCCCCGCCTCGGTGACCGCGATGCGGTACGTACGGCGGTCGGCCGGGCCGGCGCGGCAGACCTCGTCGACCGGCTCGAGCGCGGCATCGACACCCAGCTCGGCGCGACGTGGCACGAGGGCGTCGAGGTCTCCTTCGGCCAGTGGCAGAAGGTGGCGCTGGCGCGGGGGTTCATGCGCGACGAGCCGCTGGTGCTCGTGCTCGACGAGCCGACCGCGGCGCTGGACGCCGAGACCGAGCACGCGCTGTTCGAGCGCTTCGCCGAGGCGTCCCGCGACCGGTCGTCCACCGGCCGGGTCACCCTGCTGGTGTCCCACCGGTTCTCGACTGTCCGGATGGCCGACGTCATCGTCGTCCTCGACGGCGCCCGAGTGACGGAGGTCGGCAGCCACGACGAGCTGATAGCGCGCGGCGGGCAGTACGCCGAGCTGTACGCGATCCAGGTCGCGGCCTTCCAGCACTAATCGGATCGGACCCCCGCAGGAGGGCCGATATCCTCGGCGAACCGAACCCTCCTGAGGAGACCTCCCGTGCTGCTCCGCATGTCGACCCTGTTCCTCCGCACCCTCCGCGAGGACCCGGCCGACGCGGAGGTCCCGAGCCACCGGCTGCTCGTGCGCGCCGGCTACATCCGCCGGGTGGCACCCGGCGGCTACGCATGGCTGCCGCTGGGCTGGCGCGTGCTGCGCAACGTCGAGGCGATCATCCGTGACGAGATGGACGCGATGGGCGCGCAGGAGGTGCACTTCCCGGCGTTGCTGCCCAAGGAGCCCTACGACAAGAGCAACCGGTGGACCGAGTACGGCGACGACGTGTTCCGCGTCAAGGACCGCAAGGGCGGCGACTACATGCTCGGGCCGACGCACGAGGAGTTCTTCACCCTGCTGGTGAAGGACCTCTACTCCTCGTACAAGGACCTGCCGCTGTGGATCTACCAGATCCAGACCAAGTTCCGCGACGAGCAGCGGCCCCGGGCCGGGCTGCTGCGCGGCCGCGAGTTCGTGATGAAGGACTCGTACTCCTTCGACGTCGACGACGCGGGGCTGGACCGCTCGTACGCCGCACACCGCGACGCCTACATCCGCATCTTCGACCGGCTCGGCCTCGGCTACGTCATCGTGTCGGCGCTGTCCGGTGCGATGGGTGGGTCGAAGAGCGAGGAGTTCCTCACCCCCGCGGAGGTCGGCGAGGACACCTACGTCCGGTGCACGGCGTGCGACTACGCGGCGAACGTCGAGGCCCTCCGGACACTGGTGCCCGCCGCGCAGCCCTACGACGACGTGCCAGCCGCCCACGTCGAGGACACGCCCGACACACCGACCATCGAGACGCTGGTGGCCCATGCCAACAGCCGTCCCGAGCTGCGTCGCCCGGACCGGGACTGGTCGGCTGCCGACACGCTGAAGAACGTCGTGGTCAGGCTCGTCGCGCCGGACGGCAAGAAGGAGCTGCTCGCCATCGGGCTGCCCGGTGACCGCGACGTCGACCAGAAGCGTCTCGAAGCGGTCGTGCATCCCGCGGTCGTCGAGCCGTTCACCGACGCCGACTTCGCGGCGGCCCCTGGCCTGGTCCGTGGCTACATCGGTCCGGCCGCCCTCGGCGCAGACCGGCCGGCCGGTGTGCGGTACCTGCTCGACCCACGGGTGGTCGACGGGACCCGGTGGATCACCGGGGCGAACGAGCCGGGCCGTCACGTCTTCGACCTGGTGGCCGGCCGCGACTTCACCGGCGACGGCACCATCGAGGCGGCCACGGTCCGCGAGGGAGACCCGTGCCCGAACGGCGACGGGGGGACGCTCGTCACCGCCCGCGGCATCGAGATGGGTCACATCTTCCAGCTCGGCCGCAAGTTCGCGGAGGCCCTGGACCTCAAGGTGCTCGACGAGAACGGCAAGCAGGTCGTCGTGACCATGGGCTCGTACGGCATCGGCCCGTCCCGTGCCGTGGCCGCGATCGCCGAGGCGACGCACGACGAGCTCGGGCTGTGCTGGCCGCGCGCCGTCGCGCCCGCCGACGTCCACCTCGTCGCGACCGGCAAGGACGGCACGGTGTTCGACGCGGCGCAGTCGCTGGCGGACCAGCTCGTCGCGCAGGGGCTGACGGTCCTCTACGACGACCGGCGCGGAGTCTCGCCCGGCGTGAAGTTCAAGGACGCGGAGCTGCTGGGCATGCCGACCGTCGTCGTCGTCGGGAGGGGTCTGGTGGACGGGGTCGTGGAGGTCCGCGACCGGCGCAGCGGCGACCGCGAGGACGTCGCCGTGGCCGACGCGGCCGCGAGCGTCGTGCGCACCGTCCGCACGTGACGGCGAACCCTCCGGCGGTCGCGGCCGTCATCTTCGACTGGGGCGGCACGCTCACCCCCTGGCACACCATCGACCTGCGGGAGCAGTGGCGTCACTACGCCGAGGTCTACGACGGCGACCGCGCCGACGAGCTGTCGGCACGCATCCTCTCCGCAGAGGACGACGCCTGGCGGGCCGGTCGGGAGCACCACCGGTCGGCCACCCTGGACCAGATCTTCCGGTCCGTGGGCGTCGAGCCGGACGGTGAGCGGCACGAGCTCGCGCTGGCCGCCTACCACCGGTTCTGGGAGCCGCACACGCACACCGACCCGGACGTCCCCGCCCTGTTCGCCGGGCTGCGGGAGCGGGACATCCGCATCGGCATCCTGTCGAACACGCTCTGGACCCGCGAGCACCACGAGGACGTGTTCCGCCGCGACGGCGTGCTCGACCTGATCGACGGAGCCGTCTACTCCAGCGAGATCCCGTACACGAAGCCGCACCCGGAGGCGTTCCGCACGGCCATGGCCGCGGTCGGCGTGCGGGACCCGGCCCGCGTCGTCTTCGTCGGCGACCGGCCGTTCGACGACATCCACGGCGCCAAGGAGGTCGGGATGCGTGCGGTCCTGGTGCCGCACAGCGCCATCCCGGATGCGCAGAAGGGCCACGTCGAGGGGTCGCCCGACGCCGTGGTCGAACGGCTCGCCGACCTCCTCGCCGTCGTGGACGACTGGAACGCGTGACCCGTGCCGGAGCCCGGCGACATCCTGCTGCTCGTCCTGGCCGCCGGCCTGGCCGGGTGGTTCGACGCCGTCTCGGGCGGCGGCGGGCTGGTCCAGCTGCCGGCGCTGCTCCTCCTGCTCCCGGGCGCGACCCCCGCCCAGGTCCTCGCGACGAACAAGCTCTCCGGCATCTGCGGTACGTCGGTCGCGGCGGCCACCTACTACCGCCGCGTCCGCCCGGACCTGCGGACCGCTCTGCCGATGGCCGG
This sequence comes from Actinomycetes bacterium, assembly GCA_036380775.1. Classification (GTDB taxonomy): domain Bacteria; phylum Actinomycetota; class Actinomycetes; order JACCUZ01; family JACCUZ01; genus DASVED01. Next base: position 1,660 of record DASVED010000064.1, on the reverse strand, counting down.
CATCGCCCTCGTCGGGGCCGCGCTGGGAGCGCTGTGCGCGTCGCTCCTGCCGATCGAGGTGTTCCGCCCGATGGTGCTGGTCCTGCTGGTCGCCGTCGCGGCGTACGTCCTGCGCCACCCGGCCGTCGGGGAGGAGCAGAAGCTGCGCTGGGGCGGCCGGCGCCACCACCTCGCCGCGGGCGCGGGCGGGCTGGGCCTCGGCTTCTACGACGGGATCTTCGGGCCGGGCACCGGGACCTTCCTGGTGTTCCTGCTGGTGTCCCTGCTCGGCTACTCGTTCCTGCAGGCGTCCGCGAAGGCGCGCATCGTCAACCTGGCGACCAACCTCGGCGCCCTCATCGTGTTCATCCCTCAGGGTGCGCCGCTGTGGCGGCTCGGGCTGCTCATGGGACTGGCGAACATCGCCGGCGGCTGGCTCGGTGCCCACACGGCGATCCGGCGCGGCAGCCGGTTCGTGCGCGTGGTGTTCCTCCTCGTGGTGGCCGGTCTGGTGGCCCGGCTCGGGTACGAGGTCCTGGCCGGATAGACGTTCGTTGACAGAACGGAACTAAACCGCTTTAGTGACCCTAATGGCCGCACGGCGCACCACCATCAGCGACGTCGCCCGCAGCGCGGGTGTGTCCAAAGGCGCCGTGTCCTTCGCCCTCAACGGGCGACCCGGTGTGGCCCCCGACACCCGTGCCCGGATCCTGGCCGTCGCCGCGGATCTGGGATGGACGCCGAGCCACCCGGCCCGGGCCCTCGCCGCCTCCAGGGCGCTCGCCGTGGGGCTGGTCATCGCGCGGCCGCCCGAGACCCTGGGCGCCGACCCGTTCTTCCCCGCCTTCATCGCCGGCATCGAGGCCACCATCTCCCCGCTCGGGCAGTCCCTCGTGCTCCAGGTCGTGCCCGACCAGCAGCGAGAGCTCGAGGGCTACCGGCGGCTGGCCGCCGACGGCCGGGTCGACGGGGTCTTCCTCACCGACCTGCGGATCGATGACCCGCGCCCCGCGCTGCTCGCCGAGCTCGGGCTCCCCGCGGTCCTGATCGGTCCGCACTGCGTCGACGGCGGGGGTCCGTGCGTGGCGGTCGACGACCGCCCGGGCATCGCCGCAGCGGTGGCCCATCTCGTCGCCCTCGGACACCGGCTCATCGCCCACGTCGGTGGGCCGGAGGAGTTCGTGCACGGCACGTCACGCCGGGCCGCCTGGGCGGACGCGCTCCGCGACCACGGCCTTCCCGAGGGTCCGTACGCCCTCGCGGACTTCTCCGCGCTGGGCGGTGCCGAGGCGACCCGCTCGCTGCTGGACCGCCACGACCCGCCGACGGCCATCGTCTACGCCAACGACCTGATGGCCATCGCCGGCATGGCGCTGGCCACCGCCCGCGGTCTCGACGTGCCTGCTGACCTGTCCATCACCGGCTTCGACGACACCGAGGTCGCCGCCCACCTCCAGCCGCCGCTGACGTCGGTCCGCACCGACGCCTACGGATGGGGTCGCGCCGCCGCGGACCGTCTGATGGCGGTCATCGACGGACGCGACGCCCCCAACCTGACCCTGACGCCCCCCCATCTCGTGATCCGCGCTTCCATTGCACCCCCTCGACCCGACGGGACCACCGCGTCCCCGGGCGGAATGGAGAACCGATGAGACGCACCGCCACCGCAGCAGCCCTGCTC
>DASVED010000063.1:0-5095 GCA_036380775.1 Actinomycetes bacterium | reverse complement strand
CGCGGTTGGAGATGAGCCGGGTCCGGGGGTCGTGGACGCTGACCGCTCGCGCGTACCCCGCGAGCGTGTCGACGGCGGGTGCCATGTGCTCGGTGTGGAACGCGCCCGCGACCGAGAGCGGGACGAGCCGGGCCTTGGCGGGCGGGTCGTCCTTGAGCGCGGCCAGCTGCTCCATCGTCCCGGCCGCGACGACCTGGCCCGCACCGTTGGCGTTCGCCGCGGTCAGCCCGTGACGCTCCACGGCGGCGGCGACCTCGTCGGGGTCTCCACCTAGGACGGCTGTCATGCCGGTCGGCTTGAGGGCCGCGGCGTCGGCCATGGCTCGGCCTCGCTCGCGCACCAGCACCATTGCCTGCTCGGCGCTGATCACGCCGGTTCCGGCGGCCGCGGTGATCTCGCCGACGCTGTGCCCGGCGGCCGCGCCGACCGCGTGGAACGCGTCGGAGGGGTGCGAGAAGATCTCGAGCGCCGACACCAGCCCGGCGGCCACCAGCAGCGGCTGGGCGATCGCGGTGTCGCGGATCGTGTCCGCGTCGGCTTCGGTGCCGTAGTGGATCAGGTCCAGACCGGAGCAGGCCGAGAGCCAGCGCAGCCTGTCCTCGAAGTGGGGCAGCTCGAGCCAGGGCGTGAGGAACCCCGGCGCCTGGGCGCCTTGACCGGGAGCAACGATGACCAGCACGTCTCCCACCCTTTCGGACCAGGTGCCGCCCCGCTGGTGCGGAGCCGGACGAAGATGCCCGGGCGCGTCTGTATGAAACCTACAAGGCGGCGCCGACTCGTGCGTCGGCCAGCCGGCCCAGGGCGAGGGCCAGTCGCAGGGTCAGCGCATCGCGGGGGTCCGAGGGTGTGTAGCCGGTCACATCGGCGACCCGGCGCAGCCGGTAGCGCACCGTGTTGGGGTGGACGAACAGCGCGCGGGCGGTGGCCTCGAGCGAGGACGTCTGCTCCAGGAAGGCTGACACCGTCTCGACCAAGGCCGTGCCGGTGGACTGCAGGGGGCGGTAGACGTCCTCCACGAGGCGGTCCCGCGCCAGCTCGTCGCCGGCCAGCGCCCGCTCGGGGAGCAGGTCGTCGGCGAGGACCGGGCGGGGGGCGTCCGGCCAGGCCGGGGCGGCGAGCAGGCCGGCGACCGCGGCGGCAGCGCTCTGCCCGGCGGCAAGCAGGTCGGGCACGGTGGGACCCACCACGACCGGACCGGGGCCGAACTGGGCGACCAGGTTGCGGGTGGCGCGCACCGGCTCCTTGGAGCCACCCAGGATGGCGACCAGCCGGTCCCCCTGGACCCCGGCCAGCACGTCGAGGTGGTGGGCCTTGGCGGCCCGCCGGATGTCGTCCACCACCGCTTCCGGCTCGGCGTCAGGCGCCTGACCGACCACCACGACGGCCGAGTCGTGGCTGCCCCAGCCCAGGGCGGAGGCCCTCGAGCGCAGCGAGTCGTCGGCCTCCCCGCGCAGCAGGGCGTCCACCACGAGGGACTCCAGCCGGGCGTCCCAGGCGCCGCGGGCCTCGGCCGCCTGGGCATAGACCTGGGCGGCCGCGAAGGCGATCTCGCGGGAGTAGCGCAGGACCGCCTCGCGGACCTCCGCCTCGTCCCCGGGCGCGATCTGCTCGATCTGCTCCTCGACCACGGCGATCACGACCCGGACCAGCTCGACGGTCTGCTGCAGCGTCACCGACCGGGTCAGCTCGCGCGGCGCGGTCCCGAACACGTCGGCGCTGATCGCCTGCGGCGCCTCCGGCTGGCGGAACCAGTCCACGAACGCGGCCACGCCTGCCTGGGCGACCAGGTTGACCCATGAGCGGTTCTCGGCGGGCATCGCGCGGTACCACGGCAGGACGTCGTCCATCCGGGCGATCGCCGCCGCCGCCAGGGTGCCCATGTTGGCCTCCAGGCGGCGAACCGTGGCCGGTGATCGTCGCGGCATGCCGTCACCCTAGATGGCGGCAGTTGTGGCAGGGCGACAACACCGGGCAGCGCGTCTGGCCGGTCGTCTACCGTCGCTCAGGTGGCCAGCGCCCCGCAGCCCCTCCACCCGGTCGCCGCCCTGCGGCGGGTCGGGTTCCTGCTCGAGCGCAGCCGGGAGCCGACGTACCGCGTGAGGGCGTACCGCACCGCAGCGGACGTGCTGGCGGCCCTGCCGGCCGGCGAGCTGGACCGCCGGGTGCGGGACGGCACCCTGACCGAGCTCAAGGGGGTCGGTGCCAAGACCGCCGCTGTGGCGACGCAGGCCGGGAAGGGGGAGGTGCCCGACTACCTCGAGAAGCTCGAGGCGGCGGTCACCGGCCCGGTGACCGACGGCGGCGCGGAGCTGCGCGCCGCCCTGCGGGGGGACCTGCACTGCCACAGCAACTGGTCCGACGGCGGCAGCCCGATCGACGAGATGGCGCGGACGGCGCGCGACCTCGGTCACGACTATCTGGTGCTCACCGACCACTCACCCCGGCTGACGGTGGCCAACGGGCTGTCGCCGGAGCGGCTGCGCAAGCAGCTCGACGTGGTGGACGCCCTGAACGAGGAGCTTGCGCCGTTCCGGCTGCTGACCGGCATCGAGGTGGACATCCGCGACGACGGGTCGCTGGACCAGTCCGACGAGCTGCTCTCGCGCCTCGACGTCGTCGTCGCCTCGGTCCACTCGAAGCTGAAGATGGACAGCGATGCCATGACCCGCCGGATGGTGACCGCCGTCGCCAACCCGCACACCGACGTGCTCGGACACTGCACCGGGCGGCTCGTCGAGGGCGAGCGCGGCAAGCGCGGAGAGTCGCAGTTCGACGCGGACCTGGTGTTCGCGGCGTGCGAGCGGTTCGACGTCGCGGTCGAGATCAACTCGCGGCCGGAACGGCGCGACCCGCCGATGCGGCTCATGTCGCTGGCGCTCGAGACGGGCTGCCTGTTCTCCCTGGACACGGACGCCCACGCGCCAGGTCAGCTGGACTGGCAGCCCTACGGCTGCGAGCGGGCGGAGGCGGCCGGGGTGCCTGTCGACCGGATCGTCAACACCCGGCCGGTGGACGGGTTGCTTGCCTGGGCCGGCCGCCATGGCTGAGGGCGTCGACGTACGCCGGGCAGGTGACCGGTTCGCGACGAGCCTCGGGTGGCTGGACTCGAAGCACTCGTTCTCGTTCGGTCACCACTACGACCCGGGCAACACCCACTTCGGGCTGCTGCTGGTCAACAACGACGACGTGGTCGAGCCGGGGACCGGATTCGAGACGCACCCGCACCGGGACATGGAGATCGTGACCTGGGTGCTGCGCGGTCAGCTCGTGCACCAGGACTCGCAGGGGCACAGCGGGCTGATCTACCCCGGGCTGGCCCAGCGGATGAGCGCCGGTACCGGCATCCTGCACTCGGAGAAGAACGACAGCTGGCGGCTGACCGGGCAGGAGACGCACCGGGACCCGGTGCACTTCGTGCAGATGTGGGTGCAGCCGGACGAGGACGGCATCACGCCGGGGTACGAGCAGCTCGAGATCGGCGACGACCTGCTGCGAGGGGGGCTGGTGCCGGTCGCCTCCGGGATGGCCGAGCACCGCGACGCCGCAGCCATCCGGATCGCGCAGAAGGACGCGGCGCTGTTCGCGGGGCGGGTGCCCGCCGGGGGCCGGGTGGCCCTCCCCGAGGCCGCGTTCGTGCACCTCTTCGTCGCCGCCGGCTCGGTGGAGCTAGAGAGGACCGGGCTGCTCGGCAGCGGCGACGCCGCCAGGATCTCCGGTGGGGGCGGCCAGCGCATCACGGCCGGGCCGGACGGCGCCGAGGTCCTGGTCTGGGAGATGCGCTCCGGCCTCGGCGGCTGACGCAGGCGTCAGCGCAGGCGGGGCAGGACCTCGTCCCGGTAGAGGTCGAAGAACATCCGGTGGTGTGGGCCCATGTTGCTGATGTAGACCTCGTCGAAGCCGGCGTCGGCGTACGGCCGGAAGGCCTGGACATGTGCGTCGACGTCCACGCCACAGGTCGTCGACTCACTCGTCATGTCCCGGGTCACGAGCTCGCTCGCCTGCTCGAAGTGCTTGGGCGAGGGCAGCACCTGTGCCAGCTCGCCGGGCAGCCCGCTGTTCCGCCACAGCCGATGGGCGATATCGACACCCTCGTCCGCCGTCGGCGCGGCGCACACCTTGTAGCCGACCTGGGTCGGCTTGTCGTCCGTCTTCGACTTCCACTCCTGCACGTGCTCGGCGTCCGGCGCAGTGGTGATGAAGCCGTCGCCGAGGCGCAGCGCGAGGTCGAACGACTTCGGCCCGAAGGCGGAGACGAAGACGGGCGGCGGAGTCTCGGGCCGGGTGTAGATGCGGGCGTTCTCGACCGTGTAGTGCTTGCCGTGGTGGTAGACGAAGTCGCCGGCCCAGAGCTCGCGCATCACCTCGACGGCTTCTTCGAGCATCTCCAAGCGGACCTCCTCGGTCGGCCAGCGGTCGCCGAGGATGTGCTCGTTGAGGGCCTCGCCGGTGCCGACACCGAGGGTGAACCGGCCCTCGAGCTGGACGGCGGCCGTGGCAGCGGCCTGCGCGACGACCGCCGGGTGGATCCGGACGGTCGGGCAGGTCACCGCCGTCGTCACCGGGAGCCGACAGGCCTGCGAGATGGCGCCGATGACGCCCCAGACGAACGGACTCTGCCCCTGCTCGTCGTTCCACGGGTGGTAGTGGTCGCTGATCCAGAGAGCCTCGAAGCCGGCCTGCTCGGCCAGCTGCGCCTGCTCGACCAGGGTCGCCGGGTCGAGCTCCTCGCTGGACAGGAAGTAGCCGATGCGCATGGCGGGCGCTTTCCCGCCGTACGCCCGGGCAATCACCCTGTGGGGTTCCCGATGAGGCAGAACGGGTGCCCCGCGGGGTCGGTGTAGACCCGGAAGCCGCCGTTCTCCGACGGCTGGTGCTCGTGCACCCTCGCGCCCGCGGCGAGCACGGCTGGCTCGGCGGCGTCGATGTCACCGGCCCACAGGTCGAGGTGGAACTGCTGCGGGTGCGCCCCGCCGGGCCAGGTCGGGGTGACGAAGTCGTCGATGCGCTGGAAGGCCAGGGTCGGCCGGCCGTCGGGGTTGTCCGGGCTCAGGCCGCCACCGGGTGGCACGACGTTGGCCCAGTCGCGGTCCGCGCC
>DASVED010000062.1:0-2423 GCA_036380775.1 Actinomycetes bacterium | reverse complement strand
CGGCGCTGAGCTCGATCTGCAGCTCGACGAAGCGCTCGGGGCTGGGGAAGGCCGTCAGGGCCCGGGTGAGGTCGAACGTCTCGCGCAGGGCCGCGTCGCGTCGCGCGTGGTAGGTCGCGAGTGCGTCGTCCTCGGCGGCGGGGTCGCGCAGCGCCGTGTCGAGCGCGCCGGACAGCAGCTCCGCGTCGCGGAAGGCGTCGGTGATGCCGTGCCCGGTGATCGCGTCGCGGTGGTACCCGGCGTCGCCGACGAGCGCCCAGCCCTGGCCCGCCCCGACCGGGCGTCGCAGGTGGTTGGGCAGGTTGACAGCACCGCGCACGCGTGACGTGACCCGCCCGCCGCGCACCCGCCGGCCGAGACTCGGCGACGCCGCCTCGATCGCGGTGACCAGCGCCTCGCCGCGGCGGACACCTGCAGTCCGGATCGCCGACAGGGTCGCCGTCGGTCCGCCCAACCAGAGGCAGGCCTCGCCGGCGTGGGTGGGGAACACACCGGCGAACGCGTCCGGTGCGACGTGGAACTCGAAGGCCGGCCAGTCCACGCCGGCGACGTACGCGTAGAAGGTCGCCGTGTCAGCGCGGAAGCTCTCCTGCGTCTCGGCGCCCAGCCAGCCCGCCATCCGGGACCTCACCCCGTCCGCCCCGACGACGTGCTCGGCGTGCACCACCAGCGTGCCGCCGTCAGCGGTCCGGGCGTCGAGTCCGATGACCCGACCGTCGGTGCGGCGCCGAACTCCCGTCACCGTGACGCCTGTCCGGACGGTTGCCCCGGCCGCCTCGGCGGCGTCGAGCAGCAGCGCGTCGAGGACATGGCGGCGCGGCGCCAGCACATGGTCGACCCCCGCCCGCTCCTTGATCGGCAGCGTCGTCTCCACGCCGCGGAGCGCGAAGGTCACCAGCCGCACCGGTGGGGCGCCGGAGGCCAGCACGCCGTCCAGCAGTCCCCACCGGGAGAGCTGCACGACGCCGCCGCGGGTGAGGGCGTGCGTCGACACGGTGTCGCTGGGGAAGGTTGCGCGGTCGACGAGGAGGACGTCATGGCCGGCCCTGGCGAGGTGCAGAGCCGTTGCGGCGCCGGCGCACCGGGCTCCGACCACCACGACCTGATGTCGGAGGAGCTCGTCCCGCTGGCTGCTGCCCACGGTCGTCGACACTGCGCGCCCTGGGCCGGGCAGGTCATGAAGACGGTGTGGAGGTCATCTGTCGGTCAGCGCGCGCCGGCCCGATGGTGATCACCACCTGATCACCACAAGGCCGTCAAGCACCCGAGACAGTGCGCGACGACAGTCCTGGTCATGACCGCCGCTCTGCTCCCCGTTGTGCCTGCCGTCGCCACCACGGCGGCCGGCCGTGGCGCGGACCGGCGGGCTCTCCTGGACGGTGCCCGCGCGATGCTGCCGCTGCTCCTGAGCGTGGCCCCGTTCGGGCTGGTCATCGGCGTCACCGTGGCCGAGTCCGGTGTGCCGCACCTGGCCGGCTGGTCGCTGTCCTGGCTGGTCTACGCCGGGAGCGCCCAGCTCGCGGCGGTCGGCCTGCTCGCGCAGAGCGCGTCGGCGGCCGTGGTGGTCGCCAGCGTGGCGGTCATCAACCTGCGCCTGGGCCTCTACAGCGCCGCGTTCGCGCCGCACTGGCGTGGGACCAGTCGGTGGTGGCGGCTGGCCGCCCCGTACCTGCTCATCGACCCGTCGTTCGCCGTCGGCAGCCAGTCCTACGACGGCTCGCGGCCGGCCAGGCTCGCCCATCGGCACTACCTCGGCGGCGCGCTGCTGCTCTGGACCGGCTGGCTCGCGGTCACCGGCCTCGGTGTCACGGTCGGCGCCGCGCTGCCGTCGGTGCTACGCCTGGAGTCGATCGGGCCGCTCTACATCGTCGCGCTCGTCGTGCTCTCCGTGCGCAGCACCGCAGCCTGGGTCGGCGTCGCGGTGGCCACCGGGACGGCGGTCGCCGCCTCGCTGCTGCCCCTGCACCTCGGCCCGGCGGTGGGCATGGTGGCCGGTCTGGTGGCCGGGTCGCTGGTGCTCCGGAGGGCGTCATGAGCGTGTGGCTGGTGGTCGTGCTGGCCGGTGCGACATGCCTGGTCATCCGCGTGCTGCCGGTCGCCCTGTTGTCGAGCCGTCCCGTGCCGGGCTGGCTGGACCGGGTCGGGCCCCTGACCGCACCGGTGGCGTTCGCGGCGCTCGGCGCGTCCGCGGTGACCGCCTCCGCGGCCGGCGGGGCGGGCGAGCTGCTCCCGCTCGTCGCCGCCGTGGGTGCCGGCGGGCTCGTGGCGCACCGTACGCGCTCGACGGGGTGGGCCGTCGCCGCCGGGATGGCCGTCCTCTGGGTCGGCGTCGCGCTGGCGGCGGCCGCCGGATGACCGTCCCGGTCAGCGGCCGGAATGCCTCAGTCGACGTCGGCTGGGCGTTCGCCCGTCGACCCGTCGCC
>DASVED010000061.1:0-3543 GCA_036380775.1 Actinomycetes bacterium | reverse complement strand
GCTTGCAGTGCACGGGGAACTCCTGCGGGATCGCGTGCACCTGGACGGGTGTGGCCACCCCGGCATCAGCCAGCGCGCCCCGCACGGCGGCGCCGAAGCCGCCGGAGCGACCGCTGTCCTCGACGGTGGCGACCAGCGCGTGGTCACGGGCGAGCCCGACAATCTCCGGGGCGACCGGCAACAGCCATCGCGGGTCGACGACCGTCACACCGACCCCTTGGTCGAGCAGATCGCGGGACGCCTCCACCGCCGTCGTGACCATTGCGCCGGCGGCGACCAGCAGCACGTCCGGGGCGCCGGCCCGGACCATGACGTCGACGCCGCCCTCGCGCGCCATCGGCTCGAGGTCGGGGGCGACAGGGCCCTTCGGCCAACGCAGCGCGGTCGGTGCGTCGTCGACGCCGACCGCCTCCCGCAGCAGCTCGCGAAGGCGCGTGCCGTCACGAGGGGCGGCGACCCGGAGGCCGGGCACGATCCCGAGCAGCGACAGGTCCCACATCCCGTTGTGCGAGGCTCCGTCCTCCCCCGTCACCCCGGCGCGGTCGAGCACGAAGGTCACCGCGCAGTTGTGCAGAGCCACGTCGAGCAGCACCTGGTCGAAGGCGCGGTTCAGGAAGGTCGAGTAGATGGCGACCACGGGATGCATGCCGCCCATGGCGAGTCCCGCCGCGCTGGTCACCGCGTGCTGCTCGGCGATGCCGACGTCGAAGACGCGGTCGGGGAACTTGTCGGCGAAGGCATCCAGCCCGGTGGGATGCAGCATGGCCGCGGTGATGCCCACGATGTCGTCGCGCTCGGCGGCCAGCACGGCGACCTCGTCGCGGAAGACGTGCATCCAGGTGGTCGGAGGTGCGACCAGCGCCTCACCGGTGTCCAGGTCGAAGGGGACGGCCTGGTGCATCTGGTCGAGCACGTCATCGACCGCACGGTCGTAGCCGTGTCCCTTCTCGGTGATCACGTGCACGACCACCGGGCCGCCGAATCCCTTGGCCTGCCTCAGTGCGGTCTCGACGGCGTCGAGGTCGTGGCCGTCGATGGGGCCGACGTGCTTGAGACCGAGGTCCTCGAACAGCCCCTGCGGCGCGAGGGCGTCCTTGAGCCCGCGTTTGACCGCGTGCAGCGCCTCGTAGGCGGTCGGCCCGACCACGGCGATGGCGTTGAGTCGTTCCTTGACGGTCTTGAGGGTCCGCTCGTAGCGCGGGTCCGTGCGCAGCCCGGACAGCCTCTCGGCCAGGCCGCCGACGGTAGGTGAGTAGGAGCGACCGTTGTCGTTGACCACGACGACCAGCGGACGGTCCTTCCCGGCGGCGATGTTGTTGAGCGCCTCCCAGGCCATGCCGCCCGTGAGGGCACCGTCACCCACGACGGCGACGACATGCCTGTGGTCGCCCTTCAGCGCGTACGCCTTGGCCAGGCCGTCGGCGTACGACAGGGCGGTGGACGCATGCGAGTTCTCGATCGTGTCGTGGTCGGACTCGGCGCGGCTCGGGTACCCGGACAGACCGCCCTCCTGCCGGAGCGAGTCGAAGTCGCCGGCGCGCCCGGTGAGCATCTTGTGCACGTAGGCCTGGTGCCCGGTGTCGAACAGGATCCGGTCGTGCGGGGAGTCGAACACCCGGTGCAGGCCGAGGGTCAGCTCGACGACCCCCAGGTTGGGCCCGAGATGGCCGCCATGCGTGGCGACCGCCGCCACGACGGCGACCCGGATCTCCTCGGCCAGCGTGCCCAGCTGGGTCGCGTCGAGGGTGCCGAGGTCACGGGGCCCCTCGAGGTCGTCGAGCAGACCCATGCCGGCAGCCTCCGTCTCCGATGGCTGATAGCCACCGAGCCGAAAGTCTAGGCGGACCCGGGCACGTCCCCGACACTGACCGACATGACCCCCACCGCTGACTGCCTGTTCTGCGCGATCATCGCAGGGGACGAGCCAGCGACATGGGTGCTGTCGACACCGGCCGTCGTGGGGTTCCTCGACGTCAGACCGGTGTTCAAGGGTCACGTGCTGCTGATGCCCCGCCAGCACATCGACACGCTCACCGAGCTGCCCGACGAGCTCGTGCACCCCCTGTTCGCCGACGTCCGGCGTACCGCCGCGGCGGTCCGGGACGGGTTGGGCGCCCAGGGCACGTTCGTGGCGATGAACAACACCGTGAGCCAGAGCGTGCCGCACCTGCACGTGCATGTGGTGCCGCGTACCCGGGGGGACGGTCTGCGTGGGTTCTTCTGGCCGAGGACACGGTACGCCGACGCCGCGGAGGCCGAGCACTATGCCACACGGGTGCGTACTGAGCTGGACTGCCAGCGCCGCGGCTGAGCCAGCGGGACGACCTCGGCCGGTCATGGCCGCCGACCACGTCACATGCGACAGTGAGCGGAGAGGTTCCCGAACCCGAAGGGCGTCATGAGAAGAGTCCGTGCTGTCGGCACCGCAGGGGGTGCTGCGCGGTGAACCCCATGTCGGGAGTCCTGGGCGAGGCCTGGCGCATCTACCGGGCCCACGCCGGACACCTGATCACGATCGCCTTCGCGATCTACGCGGTGGGGATACTGGTCGGGCTGCTCCTCACCAGCTCACTCGGGGTGCTGGGCGACCTGCTGGGCCTGCTCGTCCTGGTCATCTCGTCGGCGCTCGTCCAGGCGGCACTGGTGCACGCGGTCCACGACATCCGCGACGGGCGCGCCGACCTGACCGTGGGGGCAACGGTGCAAGCGGCGCGTCCGGTGGTCGGGCGGGTCGCGGTGGCATCGATCCTCGCCGGCGTCGCCATCGGTGTCGGGCTTGTGCTGTTGATCGTTCCCGGCCTGATCCTGTTCACGCTCTGGGCCGTGATCGTCCCCGTGCTGGTCCTGGAGAGGGTAGGCGTCGGCGCCTGTTTCGGGCGGAGCATGGAACTGGTCCGCGGCCACGGCTGGCAGGTCTTCTGGCCGCTCATCACCGTGCACCTGGTGCTCTTCGCCAGCAGCATCGTCATCGAGCTCGCGCTGGACGCGTACCCGGACGTCGTGGCCAGCACGGTGGGGGGACTGGTCACGGGCACCGTGGTCTCGCCGTTCGTCGCGCTGGTGGTGACGCTGGCGTACTTCCGCCTGAGGGCCGCCAAGGGCATCGTCGCGGGCGACGTACCGCGCCAGGTGTGACCCCGGACCACTGCACGTCCACCTACAGGCGAGCGACGAAACGACGGCCGCGCAGCGCCTCCTCGACCAGTCCGACCTCGCGGCGCAACCCGACCAGGCGGGCCTGCTCGACCTGCCAGGTCGCGATGGCCCGCTCGACGACGTCCGAATCGGCGACGTCCCGCAGCGCAGTACGACCCTCGGACACACCGCGCCGGGCGGCGGACTGCATGGCTTCGACGTGCAGCACGGCGAACCGGGCCAGCACCGCCACGTGGCGGCGGAGCCCCGAGTAGCCGCGGTACTCAGGAGGGCAGACGTCCAGCAACCATCGGGCCGCAGACTCCTCCCACCCCTCGACGCCCGGGGGGAGGACAGCCGCCGGCCAGCCTGGCGGGCATACGGCAGTCACGGGCGGAATGGTGTCAC
>DASVED010000060.1:0-7813 GCA_036380775.1 Actinomycetes bacterium | reverse complement strand
TCGACCTCGCCGATCACGGTGAGCAGCACCGACTCCAGCCGGGCCTGCTCGGCGCGCACCGCGCCCGCCAACCCGGCCAGCTCCTCGTGGCACAGATCCCGCACCGCCCCGCCGGCCAGCGACCCGACCAGCCGGCCGGTCTCGGCCTGCACGGCGCGCATCACCACCGGCGCGGTGTGGGTGCCGGGCGACTGGTCCATACCGGCAACCTAGCCAGAGGGTCGGACACAACCGGGCACCTGCCGACCGTACGAAAACCCTGTGCGGACAACGCCTTTCGCCGTCCACAGGCCACAACCACAACTGCATGATCACCGCCAGAGGTTGGTAGCGCGGCGTGCGGGGCGACCCCTCTGGGTGGGCAACAACTAGAGTCGCCTGCGTGCCTGACGATGTCCCCGATGTCCCCGAAGCCCTCCGCCCCGCCGACAAGGTCAGCCCCTCCGCGGCCGACGCCGTCGCCGACATCCCCGACGGCGCCACACTCGCCGTCGGCGGCTTCGGGCTCTGCGGCGTACCCCAGCAGCTGATCGAGGCGCTGCACGCAGCCGGCACCATCGACCTCCGCATCGTCTCCAACAACTGCGGTGTCGACGAGTGGGGCCTCGGCGTCCTGCTCGCCGACCACCGGATCGCTCGCATGACGTCCTCCTACGTCGGCGAGAACAAGGAGTTCGCCCGGCAGTTCCTCACCGGCGAGCTGGAGGTCGAGCTGACGCCGCAGGGGACGCTGGCCGAGCGGCTACGGGCCGGCGGGGCCGGCATCCCGGCCTTCTTCACCGCGACGGGTGTCGGCACACAGGTGGCCGAGGGCGGCCTGCCGTGGCGCTACCACCCCGACGGGTCGGTCGCGCTGGCCTCCCCGGCCAAGGAGACCCGGGAGTTCACCGTGGACGGTGACAGCAGGACGTACGTCCTCGAGGACTCGATCGTCACCGACTACGCGCTGGTGCACGCCTGGAAGGGCGACCGGTCGGGCAACCTCGTCTACCGGGAGAGCGCGCGCAACTTCAACCCGCTGTGCGCCACCGCCGGACGGGTCACCATCGCTCAGGTCGAGAACCTCGTCGACATCGGCGAGATCCCGCCCGAGGACGTGCACACACCGGGTGTGTTCGTGCAGCGCGTGGTGGACGTCGGGCCCGACGTGGAGAAGCGCATCGAGCGACGCACCACCCGGCCGCGGCGGGAGGCCTGAGCGATGGCACTGACCCGTGAGCAGATGGCCGCCCGCGCCGCGCGCGAGCTCGAGGACGGCCAGTACGTCAACCTCGGCATCGGGCTGCCGACCCTGGTGCCCAACTACCTGCCCGAGGGTGTGCACGTCACGCTGCAGAGCGAGAACGGCATCCTCGGCGTCGGGCCCTACCCGTACGAGGGGGAGGAGGACCCGGACCTGATCAACGCGGGCAAGGAGACGGTGACGCTCCTGCCCGGGGCCTCCTTCTTCGACTCGGCGACGTCGTTCGGGATGATCCGCGGCGGCCACATCGACGCCGCGATCCTCGGCGCGATGCAGGTGTCCGAGAAGGGCGACCTCGCCAACTGGATGATCCCCGGGAAGATGGTCAAGGGGATGGGCGGCGCGATGGACCTGGTCCACGGCGCGAAGCGGGTCGTCGTCGTCATGGAGCACGTTGCCAAGGACGGCACCCACAAGATCGTGGCCGAGTGCACGCTGCCCTACACCGGCCGCGGCGTCGTCGACCGGGTCATCACCGACCTCGCGGTGATCGATGTCATCGCTGTCACCTCCGATGCCACTCGTGGCCTCGTGCTGCGCGAGCTCGCGCCCGGCGTCGGCCTCGACGACGTCCGCTCGGCGACCGGCGCGCCGCTCGACATCCCCGCCGAGCCAGCGGTCATGGAGCTGTGAGGCGCCTCCCCACCTGGGTGATCGGTCTCGGCCTGGTCGCTCTGCACCTGCTCGTCACCCTGCAGGTCCGTCCGCACCCACGGTGGAACGACGGCATCTTCGTGCTCGACGACGCCGCCGCCTTCCCCGACGTCCCGCGCCAGCTGGACCACCACGCGCTGCGGATCGGCAACCTGCTGCCGGTCCGGGCGTTCCTCGAGATCTTCGGTTACGGCGAGGTCGCCTACTACGCGTGGCCCTTCCTCTGCGGCATCCTGCTCGTCGTCGCGGTGTTCTACCTCGGCACCGTGCTCTTCGGGCGGTGGACCGCGGCCGCGGCAACTGTGCTGCTGGTCTTCCATCCGGTGCTCGTGGACACCGTCATCCGGGTCGGCCAGGAGCGGATGACGTCCTGGCAGCTGCTGCCAGACATCCCGTCGACCGCGTTCTTCACCCTGGGCCTGGCGCTGCTCATCCACGGAGCCCAGCGCCGCGACGGCCCCGACGAGCCGGCCGGCGTCTCTGCCTCGGCATGGTGGTTCCTCGGCGCCGGGCTGTGCTTCGGCTGGGCCTACCTGGTCCGCGAGCTCACCGTGTTCGTGTTCCCGGTGATCCTCGGCGTCCTGATCGGCTGGCGGCTGCCTCTGCGCCGTTGGCTGCAGGTCGCCGCCGCGATGCTCGCCTGCCTCGTGCTGGAGCTCGTCGTCAACGGGTTGGCGCACGGTGACCCGCTGGTGCGCCTGAAGGTCGGCAGCGAGCACGGCAGCCCCATCGCCGACCTCACCCGCGTCGACGCGCTGCTGCGCTTCCCCCGAGCCGTCATCGGCTACCCGCAGACCATCGTGGTCCTGGCCACCCTCGCCCTGATGGTGCTGGGCGCTTTGCTGGTGCGACGGCGCGGGAACCTGCTGATGCTCGGCTGGTTCGTCTCCATGTGGCTGCCGCTGACTGCCGTGTCGGGACTTGTGGACCCGGGATTCATCCGGATCAACGCCTCGCTCATGCGCTACTGGGTGCCGGTCCTGCCGGCCCTCTGCCTCGGCGCCGCCGCAGCGGTCGCGGCGGCGCTGGCCGCGTTCCGGCACGGGCTGCCCGACCGCGCCCAGCCGGTCGGTCACGCCGTGACGGCTGGTGTGGCGGCCGCGGCGCTCGCGCTGTGGTGCGTACCGCTGCTGGACGACATCGCCCGCAACCCCCGCGACGCGGCGTGGAGCTCCGTGCGCGGCTACCTCAGCGAGCACGACGACGAGATCGACACCATCGTGACCGATGACCGGGACGCCCTCGTCCTCGGCATCTACCGGCACGAGCCGATCGGCGGGGACGTCGTCGTGGACGCCGAGATCGAGACCGTCGGGCACGGGCTGAAGCAGCCGCCGTCTGCCGACGGGGACCCGGGCACCTACCTGCTCTGGACACCTGGCCTGTCCCGCAAGAAGCCGGGTCCGGAGTACGGGTGGGAGCTGACCCTTAAGCAGCGCGAGCTGCGGATCTACCGCCCGGCGGGCTGACCCACTCAGACCCAGTCGCTGAGGTCCCGGCCGAGCCAGGTCGCGAGCCTGTCGTTGTGCGGGCGGTAGTGCTCGACAAGAGCCGCGCGGGTCTCGGGCTGCATCGGAGCGTACGACGCCGCGCGCACCTTGCCCTTCTCGTCCGGACGGCGGTAGCGGTTGGCGTGGACGTCCTGGATCGACTCCGCCGCCTTCCCGTCCACTCCGAGGAACTCGAGCAGGACGCGCAGGGATTCCACCCGGTCAGCGACCAGGTCGTCGAGCAGCATGACGTGCACGCGCTGCGCACCGTACGCCTCGATGAACGGCTCGATCTGCTCCAGATACTCGCCGCGGGCGACGTAGGAGTCCCGCCGCGGGGGCGCCGGGACCGGGCCCGCCGCCCTGGTCCCCTCGACCGCCGCTCCGAGCACGAGCCCGGGCTCGTCGATGGCGAGCGCCGCCTCGAAGGTCTCCGGCACCGGCCGGGCGTGCCGATGCTGCTCGAGCCGGCGGACGTCGTGCCAGTAGTGGGAGTACGCCCGGTCCACGGGGTTGCGCAGGATCATGACGATCCGCGCGTCGGGAAGGCTCTTGATCAGGCGGTTCCGCGCCCGCTCCTTGTACATGTAGGCAGGAGTCGTCTCACCCCACTGCTCCTGCTTCCGCCGGGGCGCGAACTGCTCCGCGTACCAGTCCAGACCGCGGTCGAAGTTGCGGTCGAAGAAGTGCAGCTCCTTCGTCCGCGACATGTGCACCTGAGGGTGCTTGCGCAGCATCCGGTGCAAGCTCGAGGTCCCGCACTTCTGCGCACCGACGATGACGAAGGTGGGTAGTGGCACGATCGCGGGACGCTATCACAACGGTCGAGCTGCACCATGCGGCTTCCGCGGCATCCGCGGCACGGGTCAGCCGATCTTGGGGCACGTGCCGGTGCCCCACGACTGACAGTCCAGGACGATCGCGTCGTAGGTCCGGAGCACGACCTGTCCGCCGGTGTTGCGCAGCGGCGGGTTCTCCGCGTCCAGGTAGCGGTGCAGCCGGTCGTCGGACCCGGCACCGCCGTGGATGCGGACGGTCTCCCCCGGCTGGAGCACGTGGTCGGAGGGCAACTCGTAGACCCACGGCCAGATCTCCACCACGGTGTCGCCGGACCGGACCGGCACGGTGCCGGAGTTGGTGATCGCGACGTACTCCGAGTTGAGGGCGAACGACTCCTCGCCGGGCGGGTCGACCAGGACCTGCGACAGCCGCAGGGCTCCCCCGGTGGGGTCGCCGCAGTTGAGGGTGCAGGGCCAGGTCATGTGGGCCCTGATGTCGCCGCCCGGGTCCACCAGGTAGCTGCCGCTGCCGAGGTGCTGCCTGCCGGTGCTGTCGATGTTCTGCAGCATGGGCACGGGGTTGCTCAGGTAGCGGTCGGTGGCTGTGTTGGTGCCGTATCCCACGTGGATCGACACGGAGGCGCCCGGTGCCAGGAGCCCGCCCGGGGGGACGCTGCGGCGGCGGTCGTTGCCGACCCGCAGGGTCCAGCCGTCGAGGTTCACCGCCTCGGCCCCGTCGTTGCGGATGCGCACGAACTCCTGGTTGCGGCGCTGGGCCTCGCTCAGTCGCTTGGTCGCGTCAGCGTTCCACTGGACGTGCATGCTCAATGTGTCGTTCGCGCCGGGCCCGGCACCGCAGCGGTCCTCGTCGAACCAGCCGATCCCCGCCGCAGCGGCCCGGTCGGCGGCGACGTGGTGCGCTCGGCTGTTGGTGACCTCGCCCTTGCGCGGCATCCAGACGCCCAGGCCCCGCTCCAGCATCCAGGTGGTGGCGTCCACGGTCTGGCCGGCGACCGGCACCAGCACCCGGCGCTCCGGACGGCCGCGAAGCCCGCTCTGCCCGGTGTCCGAGCGCAGGACCACCCGCTTCTTCCCCACCAGAGACTTGAGGGCTCGGGTCGCGGCACCGTACCCGCACTTCCCGTGCTCAGGGGTGTCGATGCCGATCAGCCGGACGATGGCGTCGCTGCGCCCGTCGCCGTTCTGGTCGACCTCGACGGTGTCGCCGTCGACGACCCTGGTGATCTTGGCCGTGGTGCTGGTGCCGGCCGAGCCGGAGGGCAGCGGCCCAGCCACCAGCAGCGGCAGAGCGACCAGGGCGCCCCAGGCAAGGGGTCGTCGGGCGAATCGCATACTCCTGGTGTCGGGCCGCGGGTGGCACGGCTTGAGCATCGCGGTCCGATGTCGGACAAAGTCGGACGCTCCGGGGCTACCGGTCCACCAGGGCGAAGACGTCCTCCCACTGGGACAGCACGGCGTCAGGGGCGAACCGGCGGACGTTCGTCCTGGCGGACGCACCGAGCCGGCGGCGCAGGTCGGCGTCGGACATGAGCCGGCGCATGCCGTCGGCGAGCGCCGCCACGTCCCGCGGAGGCACCACGATGCCGTCGACGCCGTCGGTGACGATCTCCCGGACACCCGGCGCGCAGTCGAAGGCCACGCACGGCACCCCGCACGCCATGGCCTCGGCCAGCGCCATCGGCAGCCCCTCGTGGATCGACGACAGCGCGAACACCGAGGACGCCCGCAGCTCCGCCTCGATGTCTGCGGCCAGGCCGGGCAGCAGCACCCGGCCCTCGAGCCCGGCCTTCGCCACCTGCTTCTGGAGCTGGCCGCGCAGAGGTCCCTGCCCGAAGATCTTCAGGGTCCAGTCGGGCAGGTCAGCGGCGATCGTCGCGAACGCCTCGATCAGCCGGTCGTATCCCTTCTCGGACGCGTACCGTCCGGCGGCCAGCAGCACCGGCGCCGTCAGGTCGCTCGTCGCGTCGGGGTAGAAGCTGAGCGAGTTGTGCATCACCCCGACGTTGTTGAACCCCTCGAGCTCGAAGCGCTCCGCGTCACGCTGGGTGAGGAGGAGCAGGAGGTCCACATCGCGGTAGTACTTGTTGACTCGCTCCCAGCGTGTGGATGCCAACGTCGCGTCGAACGACTCGTGGCTCATCCCGATCACGTGCAGGTGCTCGGTGGCCGCGTCTGCCACCCAGTTCATCGACCAGATCTGCATGACGACGACGATCCCGTCGTCGGCCTCGGCGAACAGCGCGGACAGCCGGTCGACCGACTCCTGATGGGCCTTCCGGTACCGCGCCTGGGCCGCCCGGTTCCGGGGGTCGAGACGCGACGCCAGTCCTTCGACGACCGGCGGGAGGGGGTCGGGCACCTCGTTGAGGACGAGGTGGCGGTAGGGCCGGTCGCCGTAGTCGTGGACGTTGCGGTGGTGCTGGATGCCCACGACGGTGACCTGGTGCCCCGCCTCGTGCAGCATCGTCGCGAGGTTGTGGGTGACCCGCTGGACGCCGCCGAGCTCCTCGATGTTGTTGGCGACCAGGAAGATGTTCCGGCCGGTCACTGCCGGGTCACCGGTGTCGCGCCCTGCTCGAAGAGCTCCTTGACGACGTGCTCGGCGGCCCGCCCGGTCTCGTACTCGCAGAAGCGCTCGCGGAAGGCGGTGTAGCGCTCCGCGTAAGCGCCTCGCAGGTCGTCGACAGTGCGCAGGGCGGCGATGAGTCCGTCGGTGTCCTGGACCATCGGTCCCGGCGCGACCTGCGCGAGGTCGAAGTAGGTCCCGCGCTCGTCACGCGTGTAGCCCTCGTAGTCGTGGGTGTAGAACACCATCGGCCGGCCGGTGTTGGCGAAGTCGAACATCACCGAGGAGTAGTCCGTCACGAGCACGTCGGCCAGCAGCAGCAGCTCGGTGATGTCGTGGTGGCGGCTCAGGTCGGTGGCGAAGGTGGCGTCGCGCGGCGAGAGCCGGTACGCGTCCAGGTAGTGGGTGCGCACCAGGAAGTGCACGTCCTGACCGAGAGCCTCCCGCATCGCCTTGAGGTCCATCGGCAGGTCGTACTCCTTCTGCAGCTGGCGGGCCTGGTCGCGGAACGTCGGGCAGTAGAGCACCAGCCGGCGGTCGGTCGGGAGGTCCAGCTCGCGCTTCTTGGCAAGCACCCAGTCGGGGTCGACTCCGCGCACCAGCAGGTCGTTGCGGGGCAGCCCGTGGCGCACCAGCTTGCCTTCGTACCGGTAGGACTTCACGAACGTCTCGACGAAGTACTCGCTGGGCACGAGCAGGACGCTCCAGCGACGCATCATCGCCTTGTGGATGCGGCGGGTCGCCGCGCCGGCCCGCTCCAGGGAGGGCGAGTCGAAGCCCATCCGCTTGAGCGGGGTCCCGTGCCACGTCTGGATGTACGTCGTCTCGCGGCGCCGGCTGAACACCCGGGGGAACCCCTGGTTGTCGATCCAGTACTGCGCCCGCGCCATCAGGTAGTAGTAGCGCCAGCTGCCGCGCCGCACCGTTCTCGCATCCGGCGGGAAGCCGTCCGGGCGGCGCGCGGCGTGCGACCAGACCGGTGCCAGGCCGAGGCGCTCGAGGCCGGCGTCGACCGCGGCCTCGTAGATGTAGCGCGGGCTGTCGGAGTACTGCCGGCCCA
>DASVED010000059.1:0-14764 GCA_036380775.1 Actinomycetes bacterium | reverse complement strand
GGCTCAGGTCCGCGACCAGCCGCCAGCGCTGCCGGACAGCCTTCCGGCGCCGGTCCGTGACCTGGTGATGCGGATGCTGGCCAAGGAGCCGCAGCTGCGCCCGAACAGCGCCGGCGAGCTCGGCCGGGAGGCGCTCGCGCTCGGTCCGTCGCTGGCCCGCGAGCAGACGGCGGCGACGAGGGCCATGCCGGTCTCTCCGACGCCCGGGCCGGCTGCCGCCGGGCCTGCGCCAGCGCCTGGCGACGGCGCCGGAGCGACCACCGTGGTGGTGGCCCCACCGGCGCCGGGAGGCCGGGGACCCGCCGACACGGACCCCGGGTTCCACCTGCCCCTGCCGTCGCGGCGGCCCGCCTGGCTGCCGGCGGCCGTGGCGCTGGCCGTTGTGGCCCTGCTCGTGCTCGTCCTGGCGAAGGCGTGCGGCGGCGACGGCGAGGTGGCCACCACGAGCGGCGGAGAGACCTCGGAGACGGCGACGGCGCCGACCTCGCTCGACGTCGTGGCCTCCGACTACGTGGGACGCCCGGTCCGTGACGTGCGCACCGAGCTGGAGGGGCTGGGCCTGCGCGTCGAGGTCGTACGGTCGGCCGGCGGAGGCGCAGTCGGTACGGTGAAGGGCGTGCACCCGACCGGCTCGGTCGAGGCCGGCAGCCTGGTGACCCTCGACGCGGTCGCGGCCCAGCCCGGGCAGGACGAGGGCGACGACGAGGACGACGACGACAAGAAGAAGCCGGGCAAGGGCAAGGGCAACGGCAAGGGAAAGGACGACTGAGTGAGCACCGCAGTGCCGGCGCAGCTGGGCGGCCGCTACGAGATCGGCGAGCTGCTGGGCCGAGGGGGGATGGCCGAGGTGCACCTCGGCCGGGACTCGCGGCTGGGGCGCGCCGTAGCGGTCAAGATGCTGCGACCCGACATGGCGCGGGACCCGTCCTTCCAGGCCAGGTTCCGGCGGGAGGCCCACTCCGCTGCCTCGCTGAACCACCCCTCGGTCGTCGCCGTCTACGACACGGGCGAGGACGAGTTCGGCGGCAACCCGGTGCCCTACATCGTCATGGAGTACGTCGAGGGCTCGACGCTGCGCGACCTGCTGGCCTCCGGCAGCAAGCTCGTCCCGGAGCGGGCCTTCGAGATCACCGACGGGATCCTGGCAGCGCTGGCCTACAGCCACCAGCAGGGCATCGTCCACCGCGACATCAAGCCGGCCAACGTCATGCTCACCCGCTCCGGCGAGGTGAAGGTGATGGACTTCGGCATCGCCCGGGCGGTCGCCGACACCGGCGCCACCATGACCCAGACGTCCGCCGTCATCGGCACAGCCCAGTACCTGTCTCCCGAGCAGGCCCGCGGTGAGCAGGTGGACGCCCGCAGCGACATCTACTCCACCGGCTGTCTCCTCTACGAGCTGCTCACCGGGCGCGCGCCGTTCGTCGGCGACTCCCCCGTCTCGGTGGCCTACCAGCACGTACGCGAGGAGCCGACCCCTCCGTCGTCCCTCGACCCCGACCTCCCGCCCAGTGCTGACGCCATCGTGCTCAAGGCACTGACGAAGGACCGCGACGCGCGCTACCAGAGCGCCGACGAGATGCGCCGTGACATCGCCGCAGCTCAGGCCGGGCGACCGGTGGCCCCGCCGCCAGCCCCCATGAACCAGACGCAGGCGATCGACCGGACCTCCGTGCTGGCCGGCACGTCCACCTTCCCGGCGTCCATCGACGACGACCGACCGGACGGCACGGGCGGGCGCGCCCTGGGCTACGCCCTGCTGGGGCTTGCCGTCCTCGCCGTCTTCGTCATCGCCGCCCTGTTGGGCCGGGAGCTGTTCGCCGGCGGGGGAGGGGACGCCGTCCGGGTCCCGGACGTCACCGGCCTCACCGTCGACCAGGCCCGCGACGAGCTCCAGGGCGCCGGCCTGACGCTGGGAGAGACCACCGAGCAGAACGACGAGCAGGTGCCGGCCGGCAACATCATCGACCAGAGCCCCGAGGCCTCCACGGAGGTCGACGAGGGCGGCGCGGTCGACGTCACCGTCTCCGCCGGCGTGGCGGAGACCACGGTGCCGTCGTTGGTCGGGCTCTCGTTGGACGAGGCGCGGCAGGCGCTGCGTGAGGCGGACCTCGAGCTGGGCGACACCAGGCCGGTCCCCAGCGAGGAGCCGCGCGGCACGGTCACCCGGGTCGACCCGGCGGAGGGCGATACGGTCCCCGTCGGCAGCATGGTCGACATCCGGTACGCCAGCGGCGACAACCGGGTGCCCGACGTGGTCGGCCGCTCGGAGGGGGAAGCCACCTCTCTGATCGAGGAGGCCGGGTTCACGCCGAACCCCTCGACCGAGGAGACCGACGAGGCGGAGCCGGGAACGGTCATCTCGCAGTCACCGGGTGCGAAGGAGAGCCGTCGGCTCGGCTCGACCGTCACCTTCGTCGTGGCCGAGGCACCGCCGGAGCCTGAGCCGACGCCCACGCCGACGCCGACGCCGACCGCCACTGACACCGGCCTGCCCACGGAGACGCCCGTCCCCTGACGGGCGTCTCGATCAGGCCGGCCGGTCGACCACCGGGGCCAGCCCCTCGGCACGGCGGGGGGCGTCCTCGTCGCCGCAGGTGACGAGCCAGTTCGCCAGGAGCCGGTGCCCGCCCTCGGTCAGCACCGATTCCGGGTGGAACTGGACACCCTCCACCGCGAGGTTCCGGTGCCGGAGGCCCATCACCACGCCGCCGAGCGTCTGCCCGGTCACCTCCAGCTCCGCCGGCAGGCTGTCCGGCCGGACAGCGAGCGAGTGGTACCGCGTCGCGGTGAAGGGCGATGCCAGGCCGGCCAGGACACCCGCGCCGTCGTGGTGCACCTCGCTGGTCTTCCCGTGCAGCAGCTCGGGGGCTCGTTCGACGACCGCCCCGTAGGCCACCGCGACCGCTTGGTGGCCGAGGCACACCCCGAGAACGGGCACGCTGCCGGCACAGCCGCGGACGATGTCCACGCACGCGCCGGCCCGCTCCGGGGTCCCGGGACCGGGGCTGAGCAGGACGCCGTCGTAGCCCAGCGCATCCTCCGGTCCCACCTCGTCGTTGCGCCGCACGGTGCACTCCGCCCCGAGCTGAGCGAGGTACTGCACGAGGTTGAACACGAAGCTGTCGTAGTTGTCGACCACCAGGACCCGCGGCCCGCCGGACCGCCCGACCGTCATTCGTCCACCGTCACGTCGAGGAACGGCAGTGACGTCTCGGCCCACGGGAACACGGTCGTGAAGAGCAGCAGCACCACGGCTGTCACCAGCGCGAGGGCGATCAGCAGGCGCAGCGCCACCGGTCCGGGCAGGTGCCGCCAGAGCCACGCGTACACCTAGGCCTCCTTGACCAGCTGCGGAGGCGGCCCCTCGGACCTGGGCCGCTCACTCTCGAGGTGCCCGAACACGATCAGCCGCTCGGTCGACGCCCACCGCGGGTTGCACGTGGTCAGTGTGATCAGCGGCTCCGTCGGAGTCACGTCGGGCTTGCCGGGCACCGGGTCGATGACCCACGTGTCGCTCGGCGAGACGATCCGCGTCCGATCCACGACGTAGGTGAACCAGCTGCTACGCGTCTCGGCGATGATGACGTCACCCGGCCGCACCCGGTCCAGGTAGGCGAACGGCTCGCCGTTCGTCGCTCGGTGCCCGGCGATCGAGAAGTTGCCCACCTCACCCGGCAGGACCGTGTCCGGGTAGTGGCCGACGCCCCGCGCGAGGTCCTTGAGCCGGACGCCTTCGACCACGGGGACCGAGAAGCGCTCACCGAGCCGGGGGATCCGCAGGAACCCGATCCCCTCGCCCAGGTCCACCTGCTGCGGCTCGGTCTCCGGATCGACCCGCGTCCCGCCCGCGGGCGGTCGCTGCCATTCGTCGTGGATCTCGTCCGCGATGCGGTCCTGGGCTCGCTTGGCCTCGAGATTGGTCCAGACCAGCTGGTAGGCCACGAACAGGAGCAGGACCAGGCCCGCCGTGATGAGCAGCTCGCCGATCCCTTGAGCGGTGGCGCGCGCCGCCCCGTGCGGTGCCGGTCGGGTGCCGCTCACGCGGGGCCCGACACGTGCAGGAGGTCGAGCGACCCGTCGTAGCCAGGCAGCCGCACGTCGGTCATCTCCTCCACCTCGTAGACCAGACCGAAGGTGTCGGCGTAGTAGCGGTACACGGCGACGCCCTCCGAGGTGTCCAGGGCCTCGGACAGCCGCTGCGGGCCGCCGATCGCGGTGATCTGGAACGGTGGCGAGTAGACCCGGCCCTGCAGGATCAACGTGTTGCCCACGCAGCGCACCGCACTTGTGGTGATCACCCTCTGGTCCATGATCTGCATCGCCTCCGCACCGCCCAGCCAGAGCGCGTTGACGACCGCCTGGACGTCCTGCTGGTGCACGACCAGGTCGTCCGGGCTGGCGTCCTCCGGCAGGACCCGGTCAGCCGACCGGGGCGCATCCGCCAGCGTCACGCGCAGCCCGGGGCCTCGGACCGGTGCGGTGCCGGCCGCCAGCTCCAGCCCCCTCGATCGGCGGGTCGCGGCGGCGACCCGGCGGTCCGTCTCGCCGGCCCGCTCGGTGGCCGCCTCGATCTCGGCACGCAGCCGGTCGACCTGTCGGGTGACGTCATCCGCGCGGCGCTCCTCGGCCCTGATCAGGTCGGCCAGGTCGCTGCTCGTGCCGCCACGCAGGTCGGCGCCGCGGGATGCTCCCGCGCTGGTCGCGAAGAGGATGCCGGCAGCAGCGAAGGCGAGCGGGGCGGCCGTCCGCCACACGACTGCCACGCGCGAACCTCCCGTCCGGCACCGAATGACGCGGACCTCCGCGGAGCCGCCACGGCTCCCGACTACGCTGACCCTCCGGGGCCCGCGCCCGTACGCTAACCGACGAACGACGCCGGCCGATGGTGCCGCCGCAGGACGAGCAGGAAGAGAGAGGTCTGGTGCCCAAGTCCCGGATCCGACGACGCTTCGCCTTCACCCCACCCAAGGAGCGCTCCGACGCCGTACGCATCGGCAGCCCCCGGTGGCTGGTGCCGCTGATGATCGCCTGCTTCGTCGTCGGGCTGCTCTGGGTGGTCGTCTACTACATCACCCAGACCGAGTACCCGATCGAGGGCATCGGGCTGTGGAACATGGCGATCGGCTTCGGCATGATCATCGTCGGCTTCGCGCTCTCCACGCGCTGGAAGTAGCTCCCACCCACAGCGCCCCGAGGTGTCCAGCCGGCGACCGCCGGGTGTCGGCGCGATGGCCGGCCGCCCAACCTGCGGAAACACACCGCTGTAAGTCGTCCACACCAGTTATCCCCAGTGTGGACAACTCCTGCCCCAGCGCCCCGACCACGCATGGCCAGCGCTCCCACCCGGTTCCGAGTTGGGCGACGTTGTGCACCGACACACCGCACGACACGCCGACGCCGCCGCACCGAACGTCGCCCAAAGCCGCCTTGGCTCAGAGGCGCTCGAGCACGGTGGCGTTGGCCATCCCGCCGCCCTCGCACATGGTCTGCAGCCCGTACCGCGCGCCGGTGGCCTGCAGGTGGTGCACCAGCGTGGTCATGATCCGGGCACCCGAGCCGCCGAGGGGGTGGCCGAGCGCGATCGCTCCGCCCCGCGGGTTGACCAGGGCCGGGTCGGCGCCGGTCTCGGCCAGCCAGGCACCCACGACCGAGGCGAAGGCCTCGTTGACCTCGAACGCGCCGATGTCGGCGAGGCCGAGTCCAGCCCGGTCGAGGACCCGGCGGGTGGCCGGGATGGGCGCGGTGAGCATGGTGACCGGGTCCACCCCGGCCGTCGCGACCGCGTGCACGCGGGCCAGCGGTCGCCAGCCGTGCCGCGCGGCGGTCTCCGAGGTGGTGACGAGCAGCGCGGCCGCCCCGTCCGAGATCTGCGAGGAGTTCCCAGCCGTCACGACCCCGTCCGCTCGGAACACGGTCCGCAGGCCGGCCAGCGTGTCGAGGTCGGTCCCGCGCCGGATCCCCTCGTCGGCCGCGAGACCCCCGACCGGCACCGTCTCGGCCTCGAAGCCACCCGAGTCCGCCGCCGCGGCCGCGCAGGCGTGGGAGCGCACCGCGATCTCGTCCAGGTCGGTACGCGAGAGCCCCCACCGTTCGGCGACGATCTCGGCGCTGACGCCCTGCGGCACCAGCCCGCCCTCGTACCGCTGCGTCATCCGCGGCCCGAACGGCTCGCCCGGGCCCTGGGTGACCGTGCACAGCATCGGCACCCGGGACATCGACTCGACACCACCGGCCACTGCCACGTCGTAGTGCCCGGCGATCACACCGGCCGCGGCGAAGTGGACGGCCTGCTGCGAGGAGCCGCACTGGCGGTCGACGGTCACCCCGATCACGTCCTCGGGCCAGCCTGCCGCCAGCGCGGCGTTGCGCGCGACGTTGACCGCCTGCTCCCCGGTCTGGGACACGCAGCCCCAGATCACGTCGTCCACCAGGGCCGGGTCGAGGTCGTTGCGCGCGACCAGGGCGTCCAGGACGTACGCCGACAGGTCGACCGGATGGACACCGGCCAGACCGCCGTCCCGCCGGCCGACCGGCGTGCGGACGGCGTCGACGACGACTGCGTCCCGCCCGGTCATCAGCCCCCGCCGCGCAGCTCGGCGGTCCGCCACACGATCACGGCGACGACCGCGAGCAGGGTCGCGAGGATCCCGACTGCCTGGACCAACCCCCGCCGCTGCGGGGGAGCGTAGGCGACCGCGACCGCCACGAGGGCGCCTGCCACGAGTCCACCGAGGTGGGCTCGCCAGTCGATCCGCGGCACGAGGAAGCCGTAGGCGAAGTTGAGCGCGAGCAGCACCAGGACCGAGGTCGAGTCGCGGCCCAGCCGGCGGTTCACGACCAGGAACGCCCCGAGCAGCCCGAACACCGCCCCCGAGGCGCCGAGCGAAGGCTGGCTCGGCGGGCTGAAGGCGTACGAGAGAGCGCTACCGCCCAGGGCCGACACGACGTAGAGCGCGGTGAACCGGACCCGGCCCAGCGCCGCCTCGAGCTGCGGACCGAACAGGTACAGCGCGTACATGTTGAGCAGTAGGTGGACCGGTCCTTCGTGCAGGAAGGCCGAGGTCAGCAGCCGGTAGTACTCCCCGGCGGCGACCCCGATCGTCTCGTTGGCCGTCGGGTCGAACGCCAGCCCGACGTCGAAGAACCGCGTCTTGAAGTCGGACACGGTGTACTCGAGCACGAACGCGATCACGTTGAGCCCGATCAGGACCTTGCTGACCCAGCCCGGGTCGTCGCTGACCCGTCCGCCGAACAGCGTCCGTGCCTCACGTACGTCCTTGTTGCCCTCCCGGACGCACTGGGGGCACTGGAAACCCACAGCCGCCGGGACCATGCAGTCCGGGCAGATCCGCCGCTCGCACCGGGTGCACCGGATGTAGGCCTCGCGGTCCGGGTGGCGGTAGCAGGTCGCTGGCTCCTGGGCAGCGGGATCCCGCTGGGCCGGCCCGTCGTCCTCCGGCGGCTGGACGGTCACAGGGAGCGAGGCTCAGGCGTCGCGGCGCTCGACCTCGACCGTGTCGATCACGACGTCCTCGACCGGTCGGTCCATACCGCCGGTCTGTGTCGCCGCGATCCGGTCGACCACCTCGCGGCTGCCGCCGTCGGCCACCTCGCCGAAGATCGTGTGCTTGCGGTTGAGGTGGGGCGTCGGGCCGACGGTGATGAAGAACTGGGACCCGTTGGTCCCGGGGCCGGCGTTGGCCATGGCCAGCAGGTACGGCCGGTCGAACTGCAGCTCTGGGTGGAACTCGTCGGCGAAGCGGTAGCCGGGGCCACCGGTGCCGGTGCCGAGCGGGTCGCCGCCTTGGATCATGAAGCCAGAGATGACCCGGTGGAAGACGGTGCCGTCGTAGAGGCGGTCGCTGCTCTTCTGCCCGCTCCGGGGGTCCACCCACTCGCGCTTGCCCTCGGCGAGCTCGGTGAAGTTGGCCACCGTCTTGGGCGCATGGTTGGGGAAGAGCTTCACCTCGATGTCGCCGTGGTTGGTCTTCAGGGTGGCGTAGAGCTCCTCGGCCACAGGGACCCCTCTTCTCGCGCTCGGGCAGGACGGCCATCCTCGCACGCGGCCGTTGGCTCAGTGCTGCCGGGAGCCCCGGTTTCACCCTGGGCATCCGGGGCAGGACGACCTTACGCTCGACGTTGCCCGACGTTCCCCATCCGGGAGGTCCCCCGTGTCCCGCACGCTCACCCTGCGCAAGAAGCAGAGCCGCCCCGCGACCTATGCCGGCGCAACGAAGGACTGGGCGGCGCCCAAGGTCGAGACCGCCCGGGACTGGGCGGCGCCCAAGGTGGAGCCGGTCGCCGACAAGGTCAAGAGCGACGTGCTCCCGGCGGTGGCCGGCGCGGTCACGGCGGCGCTCGCCGCCACGGAGCCCGTACGGTCCGAAGCAGCCACCCGGGGCAGCGCCGCGCTCGCCGCCCTCAAGGGTGAGGTCGCGCCGCCCAAGCCGAAGAAGCACCGGCTGCGCAAGTTGTTCCTGCTCGCGACCGTCCTCGGCGGCGCCTACGCGGGCTGGAAGGCATGGGTCGCCAAGAAGGACACCTCGGACCCGGTCTCCCCGTGGTCGACGCCCAGCACCCCCGTCGCGAGCACCGGGACCGTACGGCCGGTGAGTTCGCCCGCGCGACCCGCGACGGATGATCCCGGTGGCGCCGGGCCGGACGAGGCGCTCGCCGACGCCGCCGACGAGGCGAAGGCCGAGGACGAGTCCCCGACCGAGTCCAGCAGCACCAAGGCCGTCACGACCGAGACCGTGACGCCGAAGAACGCCCGCAAGGCGTCCAACGCCGCGGCGAAGGGCTCGTCGACCAGCAAGACCTGACGACCTGACGGCTAGGGCGTTGCGGTGGCCGTCGTCGTGGCCGTGGTCGTGGCAGTCGTGGGCGTCGTCGTGCTCTCGGGGGTCGGCAGGTCTGTCGGCTTCCCGCCCGTACTGGGACTACCAGCGTCGGTCGGCTTGCCCGCGTCGCCTGATTGACCGCCTTGGGCGGTCGCGCTCTCCGAAGCTGTCGGCTTGGGCGACCTCGACGGCTTGGGCGCCTTCGAGGGCTTGGCCGCCCGATCGCTGGCTCCCGCCGCGTTCGGCGCGCAGGTGTGCGCCGCCCGGGACACCGCACCGCCGTGGTTGTCGTTCTCGCCGCCCGTGGCGGAGCTGCGGGCCACCGCGGAGACACACGCACCGTGGGCGCCCTGCGGCTCGCCGCCCCGCTCGGCAGCGGAGCCCTTCTGCTTGGCAGGCTTGTCGGGCTTGTCTGCCTTTGCTGCCCCGCCCTTCTCGTCCGCCACGCTGGTGACCGTGATCCCTGGACCGGCAACGTTGGTGGCCGCCCAGACCCCGCCCGTTGCGCCGGCGAGCACGGCGACGGAGACGAGGACGACCAGACGGGTGCGGTCGGCAGCCATGGCGAGCAGGCGAGTCAGCATCGAATGCCTCCGGGCGGCCCTCGGACGGGGCGCACCTGGTTATCCGATCCGATGCCGAAAGCGTTACCGAAAGGGGGGAGCTGGTGGAGACGAGGGGACTCGAACCCCTAACCCCCGCCTTGCAAAGGCGGTGCTCTGCCAGTTGAGCTACGTCCCCGGGTACGTGGTGCGCCCGCGTCAGGGCCGGTCGGTCACCTCGGCCCAGAGGTCCTGCTCGGCCTCCCGGTCGGCGACCACCTTGCGGTAGGCGAGCAGACCGCCGACGGCCGCGATGGCGACTGCGAGCAGCTTCTTGGACATCGGGTGCTCCCTGTCGAGGACCGGCCGTCCGCCGGTGGGCGCCGGAGACGGAGAGTGGGCCTAAGTGGACTTGAACCACTGACCTCTGCCTTATCAGGGCAGCGCTCTAACCAGCTGAGCTATAGGCCCGCGCGCCGCGCAAGACTACCCCACGCCACGCGGGTGATCCCAACCCGTTCCGGACCTGCTGACGTCGGGGGAACGCGCCCTCAGACGTCCTCGGTGAAGGTCACGTTCAGACCGCCGACGAGGCTGGCGGCCATGTTGTACATGAACGCCCCGAGGGTGCACAACGCGGTCATCAGGACCACGTTCACGGCCGCCAGGACCATGGTGAGAGACAGCACTCGGCCGAGCCCGACGTAGTCGAGGATGTCCAGGCCCTGCGCGTTGTCGCTGGACCGGGTGACACTCTCGACCGTCTTCCCGACCGAGTCGAAGACACCCATCGAGTCCAGCACCGACCACAGCACGAACACCGCGACCAGCGCGATGATCGCGAGGGCGATCGAGAGCAGGAACGACAGCTTCATCACCGACCACGGGTCGACCCGGGCCAGCACCAGCCGTGCGCGCCGGGCTCGTGGCCGGCCGACGGGCCGCGAGGTGCCGGTGGCGGTGACGTCACGGACGGGCGGCATGGTGGCTGTCGGCTGGCCACCGGCGCTGCGGCCCCAGGGCTCGGTGCCCGGAACGTTCGGCGTGCTCACTCGTCGGTCTCCTCTTCAGCCGCCTGCCCGACCGTGTCCACGTCGGAGGGTGGGCCATCGGTCGCGTCAGACTCCTCCACCTCACCTGCAACTGCCCGCTCGGCGTTGCGGGCGATCGCCACCACGGTGTCATTCTCGGTCAGCGAGATGAACCGTACGCCCATGGTGACACGCCCGGTGGGGTTCACCTCCCCAACAGACACGCGCGTCACACCCCCACTGGCCTTGATCGAGAACACCTCGTCGGCGTCGTCGACGACAACTGCACCCACGAGGGAACCGCGGGCCTCGGAGAACTTCATCGCCTGGATGCCCGAGCCGCCCCGGCCCTGGATGCGGTACTCGCCGAGGTCGGTGCGCTTGGCGAAGCCGGCATCGGTCACCGTGAACACCGTGCCGCCGGCCCGGGCCACCTCCATGACGAGCAGCTCGTCCGCGCCCTTGAAGCTCATGCCCTTGACGCCGGACGTGGCGCGGCCCATCGGGCGCAGCGCCTCGTCGGTGGCCGTGAAGCGCACCGACATCGCCTTGCGGCTGACCAGCAGGAGGTCGTCGTCGGAGGACACCAGCCGGGCCGAGATCAGCTCGTCCCCCTCGCCGTCCTCGTCCTCGCGCAGGTTGATGGCGATCAGGCCACCGCTGCGGTTCGAGTCGTACTCCGTGAGCCGCGTCTTCTTCACCAGCCCGCGCTTGGTGGCAAGGACGAGGTACGGGGCGACCTCGTAGTCCTTGAGGTCGATGATCTGCGCGATCTGCTCGTCCGGCTGGAAGGCCAGCAGGTTCGCGACGTGCTGGCCGCGGGCGTCCCGGCCGGCGTCGGGGAGCTGGTAGGCCTTGGCCCGGTAGACCCGGCCCTTGTTCGTGAAGAACAGGATCCAGTGATGGGTGGTCGTCACGAAGAAGTGCTCGACCAGGTCGTCCTGGCGCAGCTGGGCACCTCGCACGCCCTTGCCGCCCCGACGCTGGGCGCGGTAGAGGTCGGCCCGGGTCCGCTTCGCGTAGCCACCCCGGGTGATGGTGACGACGACGTCTTCCTCCGGGATGAAGTCCTCGGCGGACATGTCGCCCTCGTAGGGCACGACCTGGGTGCGCCGCTCGTCGCCGTACTTCTCGACGATCTCCGCCAGCTCCTCGCTGACGATCTCGCGCTGCCGGTGCTCCGACGCGAGGATCGCGGTGTACTCCTCGATCGCCCGCATCAGCTCCTCGTAGCGGTCGAGGAGCTCCTGCCGCTCCAGGGCCGCCAGCCGGCGCAGCTGCATGTTGAGGATCTCGACGGCCTGGAGCTCGTCGATCTCGAGCAGCTCGATCAGCCCGTCGCGCGCCGTCTCGGCGGTGGCGCTGGCCCGGATCAGCGCGATGACCTCCTCGATCCGGTCGAGCGCCTTGAGCAGGCCACGCAGGATGTGGGCCCGTTCCTCGGCCCGCCGCAGCCGGTACGTGGTGCGCCGGACGATGACCTCGACCTGGTGGGTCACCCAGTGCCGGATGAACGCGTCGAGCGAGAGCGTGCGCGGCACGCCGTCGACGAGCGCGAGCATGTTGCAGCCGAAGGTGTCCTGCAGCTGCGTGTGCTTGTAGAGGTTGTTCCGGACGACGCTCGCGACCGCGTCGCGCTTGAGGACCACCACGAGCCTCATCCCGGTGCGCGAGGACGAGTCGTCGCGCAGGTCGGCGATGCCCTGCACCTTGCCGCTGTCGGCGAGCTCGGCGATCTTGCGGGCCAGCGCGTCCGGGTTCACCTGGTACGGCAGCTCGGTGATGACGAGCACCGTACGGCCGCGAGAGTCCTCTTCCACCTCCACGACCGCGCGCATCGTCACCGAGCCGCGGCCCGTCGTGTAGGCGTCGCGGATCCCGTGGGTGCCGACGATGAGGCCCTTGGTCGGGAAGTCCGGCCCCTTGATCCGCTCGAGCAATGCGGCGAGCAGCTCCTCGTGGCTCGCCTGCGGGTTGTCGAGGTGCCATTGCACGCCGGACGCGACCTCGCGCAGGTTGTGCGGCGGGATGTTTGTCGCCATGCCGACGGCGATGCCACCGGACCCGTTGACCAGCAGGTTCGGGAAGCGCGCCGGCAGGACGGAGGGCTCCTGCTGGCGCCCGTCGTAGTTGGGGCTGAAGTCGACCGTCTCCTGGTCGATGTCGCGCACCATCTCCATCGCCAGCGGCGCCAGCCGACACTCGGTGTTGTGACTGACGATGCCGTTGGTCAGGAAGGCGTGGTCGTCGCTGTCGACGCGAATGCTGTAGACCGGCTGGACGCCGGCATCGTCCACCGCAAGAACTGGATCTTGGCCGTACGACAGGGCGTCGTACCGGGTTGAGCCTTCGATCGGCGACAGGTCCGCGCCGTCCACGAGCGTCGATGACGTTTCCGCGGAAACGTCATCGACGGCCCGGACGTCACCCGGTGTCACCTCACCGATGAGCTTCCAGCGCAGCACCCGGTCACCGTCGACGACGCAGTGCACCAGTACGGGGTGGTTCAGAGAACCAGTCAGCTCACGCGCCGCCGTGACGAGGCGCCGAGTCGCCTGCTCGCCCGAGTGAAAGGCTCGGGTCGCCAGAACCGGTCGGCCATCGAGACCGCGGACCTTCACGTCGATCTCACGCTCGGAGTGCGACGTCAGCCCCGGCGCGATCGCGTCGATCCTGATCGTGTCGCCGTCCGCGAGAGTTACCTGCGTGTCGCCGGACAGGCAGTAGCGCATAGCTGCTTGGCGGTCGTCGCCGGGCGAGCCGAAGTTGCCCTGGCTCTGCACCAGCGGGTAGCGCAGCGACCACGGCTGGCCGAGCCGCACCAACGTGTCGTAGATCGCGGTGTCACCGTGCGGGTGGTACTGACCCATCACGTCACCGACGACGCGGGAGCACTTCGAGAAGCCACGGTCCGGCCGGTAGCCACCGTCGTACATCGCGTAGAGCACACGTCGGTGCACCGGCTTGAGGCCGTCGCGAACGTCTGGCAGCGCCCGCTGCACGATGACCGACATCGCGTAGTCGAGGTACGACCGCTGCATCTCGACCTGCAGGTCGACCGGCTCGATCCGGCCGCCGGGGCCGACGGGAGGCAGGTCGGTGATGTCAGTCACGGGTGGCTTCTCCTAGGAGGTCGTACGGCGGGACGTCGCTGTGCCGCTCGACGGCGTCGAGCTCAGATGTCAAGGAACCGGACGTCCTTCGCGTTGCGCTGGATGAACTTGCGACGACTCTCGACGTCCTCGCCCATCAGCTCGGTGAACAGCACGTCTGCCAACGCGGCGTTCTCGAGGGTGACCTGGAGCAGGATGCGCTTGGCCGGGTCCATGGTGGTGTCCCACAGCTCGTCGTTGTTCATCTCGCCGAGACCCTTGTAGCGCTGGATCCCTTCGTCCTTCAGCAGCTTCTTGCCCGCCTCGATGCCGGCCGCCAGCAGGGCGTCCCGCTCGCGGTCGGAGTAGGCGTACTCCGCCTCTGCCGGCCGTGCCCACTTCAGCTTGTAGAGCGGCGGCTGCGCGAGGAAGACGTGGCCTTGCTCGACGACTTCCGGCATGTAGCGGAACAGGAGGGTGAGCAGCAGGGTACGGATGTGCTGGCCGTCCACGTCGGCGTCGGCCATCAGCACCACCTTGTGGTAGCGCAGCCTGGCCAGGTCGAACTCGTCGCCCTGGATGCCGGTGCCCAGCGCCGAGATGATCGCCTGCACCTCCTGGTTGCCCAGGACGCGGTCGAGGCGTGCCCGCTCGACGTTGAGGATCTTGCCGCGGATCGGCAGGATCGCCTGCGTCCGCTGGTCGCGTCCCTGCTTGGCGGGTCCGCCGGCGGAGTCGCCCTCGACGATGAAGAGCTCGCATTCCTCCGGGTCGGTCGACTGGCAGTCGGCCAGCTTGCCGGGAAGGCTGCCGCCGCCGAGCAGACCCTTGCGGCTGCGAGCCGCGTCGCGCGCCTTGCGGGCGGCGAGCCGTGCGATCGCGGCGCCCTGCGCCTTGCGCGCGATGTCCTTGCCCTCGCCCGGGTTCTTCTCGAACCACTCGCCCAGCCGGTCGTTCACGACCTTCTGCACGAACGACTTGGCCTCGGTGTTGCCGAGCTTGGTCTTCGTCTGTCCCTCGAACTGCGGTTCGGCCAGCTTGATGCTGACGATCGCCGTCAAGCCCTCGCGCACGTCGTCGCCGGTGAGGTTGGCGTCCTTCTCCTTGATGATGTTCCAGTCACGGGCGAACTTGTTGACCAGCGTCGTCAGTGCTGCCCGGAAGCCCTCCTCGTGGGTCCCGCCCTCGTGGGTGTTGATGGTGTTGGCGAAGGTGTGCACCGACTCGGTGAAGCCGGTGTTCCACTGCATCGCCAC
>DASVED010000058.1:0-6305 GCA_036380775.1 Actinomycetes bacterium | reverse complement strand
CGACCGCCGAGCCCGGTGCCGTGGCGCCGGCCGATGGTGTCGCGCCGGATCGACGAGGAGCACCGGGCCTCGACCCCGCTCGAGCTGCTCTTCGACCTGACCTTCGTCGTCGCGGTCGCCGCGGTGGCCGCCGAGCTCGCGCACGGCATCGCCGACGGCCACGCCCTCGAGACGCTGGGCACCTACCTGATGGCGTTCTTCGCGATCTGGTGGGCCTGGATGAACTTCACCTGGTTCGCGTCCGCGTACGACTGCGACGACACGCTGTACCGGCTGCTCACCCTGGTGCAGATGAGCGGCGTGCTCGTCCTGGCGGCCGGGGTGCCGGCGATGTTCGAGGACAGCGACTTCCGGGTCGCCGTCGTCGGTTACGTGATCATGCGGGTCGCGATGATCTGCCAATGGGCCCGGGCGGCCCGCGCCGACCCGAGCCACCGGGCGACCGCCCTGCGCTACGTCGTGGGGGTCGGGCTCCTTCAGGTGGCCTGGCTGCTCCGACTCGCGCTGCCAGAGGGGGTGGCCCTGGCGGCCTTCGTCGTGCTGGCCGCCGCCGAGCTCGCCGTCCCGCTGTGGGCCGAGCAACCAGCGATGACCAACTGGCACCCGCGCCACATCGCCGAGCGGTACGGGCTGTTCACGATCATCGTGCTGGGGGAGTGCGTTCTCGCGGCGTTCACCGCCGTGCGAGCGATGATCGACGAGGACGGGCTGAGCCTCGAGCTGGTCCTCGTCGCCGGCGGCAGCCTTGCCCTGCTCTTCGCGCTGTGGTGGGTCTACTTCCTCAAGGACTCGGGCGGGGGCCTGGAGCGCAACCGGCACCTCTCGTTCTGGTGGGGCTACGGCCACTACGTCGTGTTCGGCTCGCTCGCCGCGCTCGGTGCCGGCCTGGAGCTCGCGGCGGAGGCGGTGACGCACCACATCGAGGCCTCCGACACCGTGGTCGCCGCCGCGTGCGCGGTGCCGGTGGTGGTCTTCCTCCTCGCGGTCTGGGCCCTGCACGCGCCGATGGGCGCGGCGCCCGCGCGCAGCGCCGTCCGGGTCGTCGGTGCGGTCATCGCCTGCCTGGTGGTCGTCCTGCTCGTCACTGCCGGGCTGCCGCTGGGGTGGGCGGTCCTGCTCCTCGTCGTCCCGCCGGCGGCACTGATCGTGCACCACCACACGACAGCCCCGGACGTACGACCTCAGTCGCGGGCGGCCTGACGTACCTGACGGACCAGCTGGTCGAGGTCGACGGGCGCCGAGGTGTCCTGCTCGATCACCGGCCAGCCGCCGTCGACCGGCGCGGTGACCTGGTCGCCCCACAGCTCGTCCTCGGCCCGTACGTCGTCGAAGTGGCCGTCATGCCGGTCGGCCCGGGCCCGGTAGCGACGCATCGCCGTCTCGCGGTCGACGCGGCAGAACACCTCGACGAGCCGGCCGGGCAGCGCCGCCACGTCGCCGGCCCGGTCGCGACGCCACGGCCCTTCGAGCACCGCCCCTCCGCTCTGCCGAGCAACCGCCAGGAGCACCGTGACGGCGGCCCGGCCGAGCGTGCGCGACGCCTCGACATCCTGCGCGCCCAACTCGTCGAGCAGCGCTTCCTTCACGCTGTCCTTTGCCAGCAACGGCAGCCCGAGGCGATCGGCGAGTCCCTCGGCCAGTGTCGTCTTGCCGCTTCCCGGCGGTCCCGAGACCAGCACGAGGCAGCCGCGCAACGCATCGGGCTCCTGCGCCAGCGCCCTGGTCATGATGTCTTCGACGACGTCCGACTTCGCGTCGGCGTAGTCCTGGGTGAAGGCCCAGGTCCGCGCCGCCAGCTCGCGCTTGGCGCGAAGGTACCGCTCGCGGTCGGCGTCGTCCCGGCGCAGGTGGTCGCGGAACGCGAGCATCCGCTCGATCTCCACGGACCCGCCTGCGAAGACGTGCAGGTTCACGTCCGGTCCGGTGCGTTTGAGCAGACGGTGCTCGTGCCACTCCGGCTCGCGGATGTGCAGCTGGTAGCCCGTCGACTCGAGCGCCGGGACGTACGCCGGCTCGTCGACGGGATCAGGCACGCCCAGGACCAGGTCGATCACCGGCTTCGCGGGCAGGCCGGGGACGGACGTCGAGCCCGCGTGCTCCACGACGAGCGCCGTCGGGCCGAGCGCCTCCCTGATCCCGCCGATCAGTGCGGCCCCGGTGGTCGCCCACGTCGGGTCCGGCTCGGCGAGCACGACAGGCCCGTCCAGGAGAGGCCGTTCGATGACGTAGGGGTCGTGGGAGTAGACGGTGAGGTGCAGCCCCGCCGGTCCGTCGAGCCGGGCGTTGACCGAGCCCCACGGCGTCCGTACGGCGGGCGCGACGACCGATGCGCCACCCGCGGCGAGCCGGTCGGCCATCGCCGCCGCGTCGCCCACCTCGAACGCGACGCGCAGGGGACCGGTGACCCGCCGCCCGACCTCGAGCGCGTCGATGGCGTCGGCGTGCGCCTCGTCGCCGAGCTCGACCGTCGCGCGACCGGCGTGCAGCAGGGTGGCCCGGCCGCCGTTCTCGTCGTCGAAGGCGGCCTGCTGCTGGAGGCCCAGGACGTCACGGTAGAAGCGGAGGGCAGCGTCGTAGTCGGTCGCGGTGACGACGAGCCGCAGCTCTCGGGGTCCGTCCGGCACGGACGACAGGCTAGGCGAGCCGTGGGTCTCTACGCTCGTACGGTGGACGCGTCAGCCATCGTGGACCACCTGCTGGGGAGCGACGAGCCGTCGGTCCGCTGGAAGGTCCGCGTCGGGGTGCTCGGCGAGGACCCGGAGTCCCGGCCGGGCCGCCGGCTGCAGGACGAGATCCGGCGCTCGCCACGTGCACGCCGCCTCATCGACGGCCAGGCCGAGCTGCGGCCGGCCTGCTACGCCAAGTGGCAGGGCGCGCACTGGGTCCTCGCCTCGCTGGCCGACATCGGCTACTCGCCGGGTGACGAGGCGCTGGTGCCGATGCGGGACCAGCTGCTCCGGACCTGGCTTGCCCAGCGCTACTACCGCGAGTGCCAGGACACGACCGGCCGGGGACCCACGGCCGCGGTGCCGGTCCGCAACGGGCGCTACCGGCGGTGCGGGTCACAGCAGGGCTCGGCTCTCCTGTCGGTGGTCCGCCTCGGTCTCGAGGACGACCGGTCGGGACGGCTGGTGGAGCGCCTGACGCACTGGCAGGGCCGGACGGCGGCTGGAACTGCGACCGCAAGGAGAGCGCGACGTCCTCGTCGGTCCACGAGACACTGCTGCCGATGCGTGGTCTGGCGGCGTACGCGCGCGCCCATCGGGACGCTTCCGCTCAGGCTGCGGCGGATCGCGCCGCGGAGGTGTTCCTGTCCCGGCGGCTGGTGTTCCGACGGTCCATCGGGACGCTGATCCGCTCAGAGTGGGCGGCACTGCACTACCCGTCCTACTGGCACTACGACGTCCTGGCGGGGCTGAAGGGGCTGGCCGAGGTCGGCCGGCTCGACGACCTGCGCTGCCAGGACGCGCTCGACCTGCTGGCGTCGAAGCGGCTGCCGGACGGGGGCTGGCCCGCCGAGGCGAGGTACTACCGGGGCACGGACGGGCTCAAGCACCACAACGAGCACGTCGGGTGGGGTGGGGTCGACAAGCGTCGGACGAACGAGTGGGTCACGGCGGACGCACTCGCCGTCCTGGCTGCCGCCGGACGCCTGGCCTAGCGCGCCGAGTGGGGCTCGAGCTCGTGCAGATGTGAGCGCGGCGGTGACGCCGGCCGGTTCTCCTGCACGGTCCGTGCCAGTCGGACCAGGTAGGCGATCAACAGCATGACGAGGGTGAGGGTGAGGAGAGACAACATGGGGGTATCCCGGCTTTCGGATCGATGTCGTGTCTTTCGAGCTCAGGCTGCGCCCGGGTACTTGAGCCGCTCTTGCGAGAGGCTTGGCCCGGCAGGTCAGGCGGCCACGGTCTCGTGGCGGGCGGACTCGTCGGCCGGTTGAGCAGGTCCCGCCGTGCGAAGCCCGAGGACCAGCAAGATCGCGCCGATGACCGTTGCGCCGAGGCCACCGGCCAGTCCGACGGCGCCGATCGCGGCGACGACCGGGATGTGCAGACCGAACTGACCGTCCGCCTCGATGCCGGCGGACCCGTCCGCGTTCATGATGACGACGCGGAACTCGCCACCGCGCAGCTTCCAGCTCGTGGCGGCCGCGTTCGACCCCTCCGACCGCTCGACCCAGAAGTCCTGGTCTCCCGGTGCGTCGAGCTGCCGGGACCCCTTGCTGACCGAGCCGGTCAGGTGGAGGGGAGCGACGTCGAAGTCGGTCACGGTCTCGACAGCCGCGCCGGCGAGGTACCGATCCACGTCCCGGGCAGGTCCGACGCCGACGAAGACCGGCTTGGCGGAGTCCGTGACCCCGATCTCCACCGAGGGCCGGCCGAGTGCGCCGGCGCCCCGGTCCTCGATGACACCCCGTTCCGAGACCAGCGCGGCCGTCGTCGACGTCACGGTCCCGCGAGACGAGAACGTGCCGTCGGTGCCGATGGCCGCGACGACAGCCCCTCCGGTGGCGGCCAGCGTCGCCCCACCCAGGGTCAGGATGGCCCCTGTTGCGATCAGGGCTGCGCGCTTGCTCATGGTGATCCTCCGGTATGGGTGCCCAGGGTGGGTGCGAGGCCAGGTGTCGACCCGTTCTCGACGGTCGCAGGCCGCCACGGCGGCCGGCAGGGGGCGAGCACCATGACCCGTGGGGGATGGCCGCACGGTGCTGCGACGGGCCGAGGCACCGACCTGAGGACCGTACGCTTACGGTGTAAGGTGGGCCGCCAGCACCACCCCCGAGCAGGAGCCGCACATGCCCGCACAGCCCGCCTCCGGCGCGGCGCCCCGCACCCCGCTGAACCGCGAACGGGTGCTGCAGGCTGCGGTGTCGCTCGCCGACGCGAACGGGATCGAGTCGCTGACCATGCGCAAGCTCGGCGAGGCCGTCGGGGTCGAGGCGATGTCCCTGTACAACCACGTGGCCAACAAGGTGGACCTTCTCGACGGCATGATCGACGTGGTCTTCAGCGAGATCGAGCTGCCCTCCGACGATGACGGCTGGAAGACGGCGATGCGTCGGCGTGCGGTCGCGGCTCGCGCAGCGCTGTCCAGACACCGGTGGGCCATCGGCCTGATGGAGTCGCGGACCTCGCCGGGTCCGGCCACGCTGCGGCACCACGACGCCGTGATCGGCTGCCTTCGGAACGCGGGCTTCTCCTTCGAGCTGGCAGCGCACGCATACGCAGCCCTCGACAGCTACATCTACGGTTTCGCGCTGCAGGAGCGGGGTCTACCGTTCGACAGCCCGGAGGAGACCTCGGCGCTCGCGCAGGCGATGGTGGCGCAGTTCCCCGTCGACGAGTACCCCCACCTCGCCGCGTTCACCTTCGAGCACGTGCTCCAGCCCGGGTACGACTTCGGCAAGGAGTTCGAGTTCGGGCTCGACCTCATCCTCGACGGGCTCGAGCGGGCGTTCGGGGCCGGCTGAGGGCGTTACGCACCGGGCTTCGCGAGCCCGTGCTCGTAGGCGTAGACGACGACCTGCACGCGGTCCCGCAGGCCGAGCTTCATGAGGATCCGGGCGATGTGCGTCTTGACCGTGGGTTCGCTGACGAAGGCCTGCGCGGCGATCTCCGCGTTGGACAGCCCGCGGGCGACGAAGCGCAGGATCTCGGCCTCGCGTGGGGTGAGCTGCTCCAGCTCACGCGGCGGTGGGTGTGCCGCTTCGGGTGGCCGGCGGACGAACTCCTCGATCAGGCGACGCGTGATCGTCGGCGAGAGCAGCGCGTCGCCGTGCGCCACGACACGGATGGCCTCGACCAGCTGCTCCGGCGGGATGTCCTTGAGGACGAACCCGCTCGCCCCGGCGAGCAGCGCCTCGTAGACGTACTGGTCCAGGTCGAAGGTCGTCAGGATGAGCACCCGCGGGCCTTGCTCGCGGCTGCGGACGATCCGCCGAGTGGCCTCCAGCCCGTCCATGTGCGGCATGCGGACGTCCATCAGGATGACGTCCGGGTTCGTCTCGGCGGCGACTGTAACCGCCTGCTCGCCGTCCGCGGCCTCGCCGACGATGTCGATGTCCGGCTCGAGCTCGAGGACCATCCGCAGGCCGGTCCGCACCAGCGCCTGATCGTCGACGATCAGCACGGCGACGCGCGGCGTCATGCGTCGGACCCGATCGGGACGTACGCGCGTACGAGATAGCCACCCTCCGGCCGGGCACCGCTCTCCAGACGGCCGCCGTAGAGACGCAGGCGCTCCCGCATGCCCGCGTGCCCGAACCCGCTGCCGTCCCCGATGTCGCGGCCGTCGTTGGCCACCTC
>DASVED010000057.1:0-4461 GCA_036380775.1 Actinomycetes bacterium | reverse complement strand
GCTGCACGGCCGACCCGACCCATCTCGTGTGCGTCGAGTCGCTGGCCGAGCTCGGCGACCTCGCGGGCCAGGACCTGTCCGCCCTCGACCCGCACCGGCCGTACGTCGACGACGTCACGCTGCCCTGCACAGCCTGCGATGACCCCGGCGCCACCATGCGCCGGGTCCCCGAGGTCATCGACGCCTGGTACGACTCGGGGTCGATGCCGTTCGCGCAGTGGGGCTACCCCACCGTGCCCGGCTCGGAGGAGAAGTTCAGTGCCGCGTTCCCCGCGCAGTTCATCTGCGAGGCGATCGACCAGACCCGCGGCTGGTTCTACACGCTGATGGCGGTCAACGCGATCGTGCACGGCCGCTCGTCGTACGAGAACGTCCTGTGCCTCGGCCACATCGTCGCCGAGGACGGTCGCAAGATGAGCAAGCACCTGGGCAACGTGCTGCAGCCGATGCCGCTCATGGACGAGCACGGCGCCGACGCGTTGCGCTGGTTCATGGCCGCCAGCGGCTCGCCCTGGCAGCCACGGCGGATCGGCCACGGGGTGCTGCAGGAGGTCGTCCGCAAGACGCTGCTCACGTACTGGAACACGGGGTCGTTCCTCACGCTGTACGCCGGCGCGAACGACTGGTCGCCGGCGACCGGCCCGTGGCCGGACGTCGCGCAGCGCACCGGACTGGACCGGTGGGCGCTGTCCGAGGCACACCGGCTGGTGCGCGAGGTCACCGAGGCCTACGAGGCGTTCGACAGCCAGCGGGTCGGACGGCTCCTGTCGGCGTACGTCGACGACCTGTCGAACTGGTACGTCCGGCGTTCCCGCCGCCGATTCTGGGACGGCGACCCGGCCGCCCTCGCGACGCTGCACGAGTGCCTGTACCTGCTGACCTTGCTGATGGCCCCCGTCGTGCCGTTCGTCACCGAGCGGATCTGGCAGGACGTCGTGCGGCCGTGGGGCCCGCAGGTGCCTGAGTCGGTGCACCTGGCGCCGTGGCCGACGGTCGACGGCTCGCTGGTCGACGAGGAGCTGGCCCGTCAGATGGCGCTGGTCCGGCGGGTCGTCGAGCTCGGCCGGTCGGCCCGGGCAGGCTCCAAGGTCCGCAACCGTCAGCCGCTCGGGCGGGCGCTGGTCGGGGCCGCCGGCTGGGCCGAGCTGCCGGACGAGCTGCGCCGCCAAGTCGCCGACGAGCTGAACGTGCACGGCTTCGAGGAGCTGGCCGGCGAGCTGGTGGACCGCAGCGCCAAGGGCAACTTCCGGGCCCTGGGGAAGCGGTTCGGCAAGGACACCGCGAAGGTCGCCGCCGCGGTGGCGGCCCACCCGGCCGACGACCTGGCGGCCACGCTGCGCCGCGGCGGCACGGTCACCGTGCTCGTCGACGGGTCAGGGATCGAGGTCGGCGCCGACGAGGTGCTGATCACCGAGACGCCTCGGGAAGGGTGGGCGGTCGCCACCGAGGCCGGCGAGACCGTCGCCCTGGACCTGACCGTGACGCCTGTGCTGCGCCGGGCCGGGCTGGCCCGCGAGGTGGTGCGGCTCGTCCAGGAGGCCCGCAAGGCCACCGGGCTGCAGGTCACCGACCGCGTCGACCTGCGCTGGCAGGCGGCCGGGGAGGTCGCCGAAGCACTGCGGGAGCACGCCGAGCTCGTCGCGGCTGAGGTCCTCGCGACCACGTTCGTGGAGGCAGCGCTGGACGCCGGCGAGGGGGTCCGGGAGGACCGGGAGCTCGGGCTGCGCTTCCGCGTCACCCGGACGGCCCAGTGACCGTGGGCCGCGGGAGTAAAGGTTCGGTATCGCGACCGTCTCCCGGGGTGCTCTCCCCCGCGTGGTGACGCGGCGTTACCTGGATTCACCCGGATGGCCGAGTGATGTCGCCAGGGGGTACGCGCCGATACTTGGCGTGACGGAGGACGGCTCGAGGAGGTCGCGGTGACACTGCACGTCGTACCGCTCGGAGGACCGACCGTGGTCGGCCTCCGGCTCAAGGACGGTGTGGTCGCCGTGCCTGCTCTCGCCAGCCACGTCCGGCCCGCCCTCGTGCTCGCCGAGCGGGAGACCCGCGAGCTCCTCGCGTCGGCCGGACGCAACGACGTCGGCCTCGACGGCCGCTTCTCCGCCGGCCCGGCCGGCATCCAGATCTGGGACGGCCCGTTCAACGGCCCGAACGGCACGCACGGCTCGGCCAGCCACCTCGGCTCGGTCGACTGGAGCTACGACACCCCCGCGAAGCACTACGTCACGATCTACCGGGTCATGGTCACCCAGGCCGGGGTCGATGCGGGCGAGACGACCCTCTCGGTGCTCGCCACGGTGCTGGCTCTGGGCGGCCTGTCCGCCGACGGCACCCGGATCACCCTGCCGGTCCCGCCGGCCCGGGACCCGTTCCGCCGGCTGGCGGCCACCGGGAGCTGAGCCCCCGCCGAGCTGCTCACATGCACGGCACGGGCGCCCCGTGGCCGCGTTCGGCGACACGGGCGCCCCGTGGCCGCGTTCGGCGACGTTGCGCACCGACACGCCGAGGGACACGCCGTGAGGGCTGCGCGGAACGTCGCCGAACCGGACCGTGGCGTTCTCCCGGGGTCTAGCCCCGGTGGTCGGACCCCTCGTCGAGGACGTAGCCCTGCGGCTGCTGCGGCGGGCCCGAGGGGCTGCTGTCGCCGCCGCCGACCGGCGCGCCGGGGCTGAACGGGCTGCGAGCGGGCGACCCGCCCTGTGCTGGCGCCGCGCCCTGGCCGGCCTGCTGCGGTGCCCCGCCCTGGGTGGCCGAACTGCTCTGCCCGCCGGCTGAGGCGGGGGCGTCGGTCGCGCGGCCCTCGAGCTCGCGCAGCTGCCCCTCGAGGTAGGTCTTGAGCCGGCCCCGGTACTCCCGC
The DNA here is from genome assembly GCA_036380775.1 of Actinomycetes bacterium. Lineage (GTDB taxonomy): Bacteria > Actinomycetota > Actinomycetes > JACCUZ01 > JACCUZ01 > DASVED01. Next base: position 1,601 of record DASVED010000057.1, on the reverse strand, counting down.
TCGAACGCCCGCAGGCCCTCGACCTTGCGCTCCAGGCTGGACTTCTCGGTCTCGAGCGACCCGATGGCCTGGCGGTGCTTGTCCTCCGCCTCGCGCTTGAGCTGGTCGGCGCGGTTGCGAGCCTCGCTGATGATCCGGTCGGCCTGGGTGCGGGCCTCGGCGATGTGCTCGTCCGCGGTCCGCTGGGCCAGGGCCAGGATCCCGGTCGCCGTCTCGGACGCACCACCGCCCTGCTGGGCGGCGGCGGGGGTCGGAGCGGGTGCCGGAGGTGCCACCTGCTGGGTGGTCGCCGGTCGCGAGCTCGCCTCGGCGAGCTGACGCTGCACGGTGGAGAGCTTGGCGCGCAGCTCCTCGTTCTCCTGGGCCAGGCGCGGGTCGACGGCGGGGGCGGGGGCACTCCCGCCGCCCTCGGCCGGCTGCTGGCGGCCGGCGGCAGCCAGCTTGGAGCGGAGCTCGTCGTTCTCCCGGTACAGCCGGGTCAGCTCCGCCTCGACCTCGTCGAGGAACTCGTCGACCTCGGTCTCGTCGTAGCCGGGCTTGAGCCGAGTGCTCGTGAACTGCTTGTTCGCCACGTCCTCGGGGGTCAACGGCATGACGTCACCTCTGCCAGTCTCCTCGGCTTGGGATCAGTGACGGCACGCGCCGTCACCTTCGGTACGTAAGTGCAGGTCAGTACCGGTGAGCGAGGGTATACGACACCCCCGTGGGGCCGCGACCCGCGCCGCTCACAGCTGGGCCACCAGTCGCTGGGCGACGGTCACCAGGATGATCAGCACCAGGAACGACAGGTCCAGCGAGATGCTTCCGATCTTCAGCGGCGGGATCACCTTGCGCAGCGCGCGCAGCGGTGGGTCGGTGACCGTGTAGATGATCTCGGCCAGCACCAGGACGACACCTGTCGGCCGCCAGGAACGCGCGAACATCTGGATGTAGTCGAACACCAGGCGGGCGATGAGGAAGATCAGGAAGAAGAGCAGCAGGACGCCGAGAATCTGACCGACGATGGACACCAGGGCAGACTAGCTCTGGTTGAAGAAGCCGCTCTCGGCCATCCGCGCCTTGTCCTCGGCCGTGACGGTGACGTCGGCCGGGGACAGCAGGAAGACCTTGTTCGTGACCCGCTCGATGGTGCCCCTCAGCCCGAAGACCAGCCCGGCGGCGAAGTCGACGAGGCGCTTGGCGTCCGAGTCGTCCATGTCCGAGAGGTTCATGATCACCGGAGTGCTCTCGCGGAAGCTCTCCCCGATCTGCTTGGCCTCGTTGTAGGTGCGCGGGTGGATCGTGGTGATGCGGTCGAAGGCCCTCGCGCCCGGGGACGCCGGGCGCCGGTCCGGCATCGTCGCGACCGACCCGCTGCGCTCGTCACGTGCGGATCCGAGCGCGGAGACGGAACGCGACGCGGGTGCGTGACGGGCGTCGGTACGGCCGTCGTGGTCTGCCTCGAAGCCGTCCTCGTCGTACCCCTCGTAGTCATAGCGGTCGTCGTCTTCGACGAGGCCTAGGTAGACCATCGCTTTGCGCATCGCGCCGGCCATGCCTGCTGCCCTCCGCTAAGGGTGACGAACACCGGATTCGCCGCTCGCGGGAACGCTACCCGAGCG
>DASVED010000056.1:0-10234 GCA_036380775.1 Actinomycetes bacterium | reverse complement strand
CGGGCTGGACCCGACGACGTCGAAGCCCTCGAACCGCAGCAGGTACATGTACGGGCTGGGGTTGGTGGCCCGCAGCATCCGGTAGATGTCGAGCGGGTCGGCGGCGGTGGGCATCGCGAAGCGCTGGCTGACGACCACCTGAAACGCCTCACCGTCCCGGATCTCCTCCTTGGCCCGCTCGACGGCGGCGCGGTAGTCGTCGCTGGACGTCCCACGCTCGTACGTCGGTTCGCCGGTCGTGTCCAACGCAGCCACGGTGGACGGCGCCGGCGTCGCCAGGTCGGCCGTCATCCGGTCCAGGCGGTCGACGGCGTCGGCATGGGCCCAGTCCACCCGCTCGTCGGTGTCGTCGTAGTTGATGGCGTTGGCGATGAGCAGGACCGAGCCGTCGGCGTGATCGAGGACAGCGAGGTCGGTGGCAAGCATCATCGCCAGCTCCGGCACGTGCAGGTCGTCGACCGTCGAACACGGCAGCCGCTCGAGCCGGCGCACTGCGTCGTAGCCGACGATGCCCACCAGGCCACCGGTCAGAGGCGGCAGGCCCTCGAGCCGTTCGGTGTGCAGCGCCTCGACGGTCGCCCGCAGCGCCTGCAGCGGGTCCCCGTCGAGCGGGACGCCGACCGGTGGCGCCCCCAGCCAGTGCGCCTGACCGTCCCGCTCCGTCAAGGTCGCGCCGCACCGCACCCCGACGAAGGAGTAGCGCGACCAGACCCGGCCGTGCTCCGCCGACTCGAGCAGGAACGTGCCGGTCCGGCCGTCCGAGAGCTTGCGGTAGACGCCCACCGGCGTCTCGCCGTCGGCGAGCAGCCGGCGGGTCACCGGGATGACCCGGCGGTCCTTGGCGAGCTCCCGGAACGACTCGAGATCTGGCGTGACGAGCGGCGGCATGGGAGCCATTGTGCTGGCTCGGCCGTACGCGGCGCGGCGACGCTCGTCCCGGCGCTCGCGCGACAGGTCGAAGGTGTGATCCGGCCGACGCCTCGGCGCAAGGTGCCAGATGCGTTGCGCCCTGGTGCTCAGCAGCGGCCAGTCACCCCACCAGTCGCCGAACCTCTCGACCGGCCGGAGGTCGAGGTGGGCCGGATACCGGCGCCCCGCCTGGTCGACGAACCCTCCCGGCATCGGCGCGATCAATCGACCGGCCATGGCGCCGGCCGACTGGACGGCGACGAGGTCGGCGCCGGCGGCTCGCACCAGCTGCACAACCGTGTCGTACCGAGGATGTGCGGCCTTGCCGGACTCGATCTCTGCCACTGCCTTCGGGGAGATCCCGGCTGCCTTCGCGAGCTGCCGTTGGCTGAGGTCTCCTGCGCGGCGAACCCCTCTTACGAGGGAGCTCACCGGCGAGAAGTCCGTCACCCTGTCAGGTTCCTCGCCCGGCCTGGCCAGATCCCGCACCTCGAGAACAGCTGTGGACGCGCCGAGCCAGCCGGAACGGCTGGGGATGGCGAGCCCGACACATCGTCCTGACCGCGTGGCGCGCTGCTCACCGATCGGTGAGCAGGGCCTGACATCGCACACGATGCGCGTCGACTGTCGCCTTGCTCACCAAGTGGTGAGCAGGGCTCCAGGTTCCCGGGACCCCCCGCTGGGTGTCCGCGCCGGCCTACCGGGCCGCCTCGGATGGCAGCAGCACGTCCACGTCGAAGCAGCTGCGGGCACCTGTGTGGCAGGCCGGCCCCTGCTGGTCGACGGTGACGAGCAGGGCGTCGCCGTCGCAGTCCAGGCGGACCTCGCGGACGAGCTGGACGTTGCCCGAGGTGTCGCCCTTGCGCCAGTACTCCTGGCGGCTGCGGCTCCAGAAGGTGGTCCGACCCGTCGTGAGCGTCCGGTGCAGGGCCTCGTCGTCCATCCAGCCGACCATCAGCACCTCGCTCGTCCCATGCTGCTGCACCACGGCGGCGACCAGCCCGTCCTGGTCGCGCCTCAGGCGGGCGGCCACGGCAGGATCGAGCGAGGACAGGACGTCGTCGGGCATGGGCCCATTCTCACCGGTCACGCGCGCTGCTGGGCTGCCCAGGAAGTGTGGAGGCGGGAGTAGACGCCGCCGAGCGCCACGAGGTCCGCGTGCCGACCGCGCTCGACCACCTCCCCGGCGTCGAAGACGATCACCTCGTCAGCCACCTCTGCTGTGGACAGGCGGTGGGCGATGGTCAGCGCGGTCCGGCCGCGGGTCAGCCCCTCCAGGGCGCGCGCGATCCGGACCTCGGTCGCGGGGTCCACCGCCGAGGTTGCTTCGTCCAGGACGAGCAGGTCCGGGTCAGCGACGTAGGCGCGCGCCAGTGCCACCAGCTGCCGCTCCCCCGCCGACATCTGCTCCCCGCGCTGCCCGACATCGGTCGCGAGCCGGTGCGGGAGCCCGTCGAGCCAGTCGACCAGCCCGAGCTCGACCATGGCCAGCTCGATCTCGTCGTCGGTCGCCGCCGGTCTGCCCAGCCGGACGTTGTCGGCGATGCTGCCCTCGAACAGGAACCCGTCCTGGGGCACCATCACGACCCGCGACCGCAGCGAGGCGAAAGACAGCTCCCGCAGGTCGACCCCGTCGACCAGCACCCGGCCCTCGACCGGGTCCATCATCCGCGTGAGCAGCTTGGCGAAGGTGGTCTTCCCGGAGCCGGTCTCACCGACCACTGCGACCCGGGACCTGGGCGCCAGCGTGAGATCGACATGGGACAGCACGACGGGGCCGCCGGGGTAGGCGAACGAGACGTCGTCGAAGCGGACGTCGATCGGGCCGCGGTCGAGCGTGCGTCCGGCCGCCCCCGGGTCGGCGACGTCGGCCTGGGTGTCCAGCACCCCGAGCACCCGGCGCCATCCCGCGATCGCGTTCTGCGCCTCGTTCAGCACCTCGGTGCCGATCTGCACCGGACCGACGAAGAGCGTCACGAGGAACAGGAACGCGAGCAGCTCGCCGGCCGTGATCTGGTCGTCGACCCCCAGCCACACGCCGACAACCACGACCGCCGCGTTCGCGACACCGGCAGCCACCTCGCCGGTGGAGAACGTCAGGGCGACCAGCTTCTGCGCGCGGGTGGCCGCCGACCGGTGCCGTTCGATGGCCCCGTCGATGCGCTGGCCGGTCCGCTCCTCGATCGCGTAGGCACGGACGGTCGACGCTCCGACCACGGACTCCGACACGGCGCCCAGCAGGTCGCCCACCCGCTCCCGGACGCTCCCGTACGCCGCGGACACCCGGCGCTGGAAGGTCCGGAGCAGCAGGAACAACGGCAGGAAGCAGACCCACACCAGCAGGGTCAGCTGCCACGAGTAGATCGCCATGAGGACCGTGGCCACCACGAGCTGGCCGAAGCTCACGACCATCAGCAGCCCGCCCCACTGCATGAACGTCGAGATGGTGTCGACGTCGCTGGTCACCCGCGACACCAGTGACCCGCGACGCTCGGCGTTCTGCGTGAGCACCGACAGGTCGTGCACGTGGCGGAACGCGCGGACCCGCAACGACGCCAGGCCGGACTCCGTGGTGCGGAAGAGCCGGACGTTCAGGTAGTAGGCCGCCACGGCGGTGAGCAGGGTCGCGGCCCCCGCCAGCAGGACCGCCGTGCGGACCCGCCCCGGGTCCGCGCCGCCCGCCCCGAGCAGGCCCTCGTCCACCGTCTGCTGCACCGCGACGGGCACCAGGATGCGGCCACCGGTGGCCAGGACGGCGAGGAGCAGCGTGACCGGGAGCCCGGCCCGGAACTCGGGCGAGAGCGCCAGGCCGCGGCGCAGGGTGCCCCATGCGCCGGGCTGGTCGCGGCGCGTGTCGGAGATCGTGGTCATCACGGCCCATGCTGCCCCATGGCCGCCTCGTGGACAGACCGAGAGGAAACGGTCGCTACGCTGGGTCGATGGCTCGACACGATGAATCGACCGGTCGCCGCAACGGGCTGTTCACCGACCCCGATTTCGGACGCGACGAGAGCTGGCCGGACGCACCCGAGCCGTCCTGGCTCTCCGACGGCGACGAGGACACCGGGAGCATCCCCGCGTACGACCTGGGCTCGGACACCGAGTCCGTCGTCGTCGACCTCACCGGCCCGCAGCCGACGATGACGACGCCGCCGGCCGAGGCGTTGACGGAGCGGCACCCGGAGCGGTACCCGGAGCCGTACTCGGAGCCGTACGCGGACCCGTACTCGGAGCCGTTCCCGGAGACCCAGTCCCGGCACGCCGCGCCGGAGGCGGCTCCCCCCGCCGCGGCGGCGCCAGAGCCGCCTCCCCCGGCGCCCTACGTCCCCATCGTCCGGCACGAGCCGGTCCACGACTGGAACATCCCGCCGGTCCCGGCAGCCGACGGCGACGGTGCCGAGTCGCTGACGGCGGCCACGGTCCTGCGCAACCGCCGGGCCCGGCCGCAGACCGGCTGGCGCAAGCGCGTCCTCACGCTGACCGGCGGCAAGGTCAACTTCGGGCTCTCCCCGGAGGACCGCCGGCGCGCCGCCCAGCTGGCGAGCGCGCGGACACCGGTCCAGGGCAGCCACCGGGTGGCGATCATCAGCCTCAAGGGCGGCGTCGGCAAGACGACGACCACTGCCGCCCTCGGGTCGATGTTCGCGAACCTGCGGGGCGACCGCGTCATCGCGGTCGACGCGAACCCGGACCGGGGCACGCTCGGCGAGCGGGTCGTGCGTGAGTCCGGGGCGACGATCCGCCACCTGCTGCACGCACGCGAGCAGGTCCAGCGCTACGGCGACGTGCGCGCGTTCACGTCGCAGTCGCCGACCAGGCTCGAGGTGCTGGCCTCCGACTCGGACCCCGGCGCGTCGTCGGCGTTGAGCGAGCGGGACTACATCGACACGCTGGACACGCTCGAGCGGTTCTACAACCTGGTGCTCACCGACTGCGGCACCGGGCTGCTGCACGACGCCATGCGCGGGGTGCTCGGCCTGGCCAGCTCCATCGTCGTGGTCAGCTCGGCCTCCCTCGACGGTGCGCGCAGCGCCAGCGCGACGCTGGACTGGCTGGAGGCACACGGGCTGGACGACCTGGCCCGCAACGCTGTCGTCGTCATCTCCTCGGTGCGCCCCGGCGGGGGCATCGTCGACGTCATGCAGCTCGAGGACCACTTCGCGTCCCGGTGCCGGGCCGTCGTGACGATCCCCTACGACCGGCACCTCGAGGCAGGCGGCGTGCTGGACCTCGACGAGCTGGACGAGGAGACCGTCGAGGCCTACCGCGAGCTGGCCGCGGCTGTCGGCGAGGGCTTCGCCAGGGGCTGACCGGCCCGGTCGGCGCGCTCAGACGACGGAGTCCGACGACTCCTCGTCGGCGACGATGGCCGCCCGCTCGGCCTCCTCACGCTCGTACGCCGTGAGCAGCGCCCGGTAGCCCGGCGAACGGACGAGCAGCTCGTCGTGCGTACCCCTGTCGAGCACCCGGCCGTGTTCCACGTAGACCACCTCGTCGGCCAGGGCGACGGTGGCCTTGCGGTAGGCGACGACGACGACCGTCGGCAGCGCCGCGCCGGACCCGGGCGACTCGCGAAGGCCGGCCAGGATCGCTGCCTCCACCCGGGGGTCGACCGACGACGTCGCGTCGTCCATCACGAGCAGCCGGGGCGACCGGACGATCGCGCGCGCCAGCGCCAGGCGCTGCCGCTGACCGCCGGAGAGGGTCATCCCGCGCTCACCGATCCGGGTGTCCAGCCCCTCCGGAAGGGCGGCCACGAACCGGTCCGCCTGCGCCACCCGCAGGGCGGCCAGCACCGCCTCGTCGGGCAGGTCGAGGCCGAGCGTCACGTTCCCCCGCACGGTGTCGTCGAAGAGGAACGTCTGCTGCGGTACGACGGCGGCCGACCCGGCGACACCTCCTCGGGCGACCGAGCGGAGGTCCACGCCGTCGAGCAGCACCGCCCCGTTGACCGGGTCGACCAGCCGGACGAGCAGGGTGGTGAGCGTCGACTTCCCGGAGCCGGTCGGGCCGACGACCGCGACCGTCCGGCCCGCCTCGACGGTGAACGTCACGTCGTGCAGGACCGCCGTGTCGTCGTAGGCGAAGCCGATGCCGGTGACGCCGAGAGCTGCCGACCCGTCACCGTCGAGGTCCGCCGAGCCGTACGTCAGACCACCGGTCGCCTCGAGCACCCGGGAGACGCGGTCCCAGCCGACGACGCTGCGGGGCAGCTCGCCGAGCACCCAGCCGATGGCCCGCACCGGGAACGCCAGGACGGTGAACAGGTACGCGACCTGCACCAGCTCGCCCGGCGCCAGCGCCCCGGACTGGATCCGGCTGGTGCCGACCCAGAGCACCGCCAGGACCCCGAGCGTCGGCAGCGCTTCCAGGGCGGGGTCGAACATCCCGCGCACCCGACCCACGGCGATCTGGGCGTCCCGCAGCTCGTCGGCCGCGCTGGCGAACCGTGCCGTCTCCTCCGCCTCGCGCCCCAGCGTCTTGATGACCAGCGCGCCGTCGAAGGACTCGTGCGCTACCCCGCTGACCTCGGCCCGCAGCTGCTGCGCCCGGGTGGCGAGCGGTGACAGCCGCCGCTGGTAGTAGACGTTGAGCAGGAAGATGGCGGGGAACACCAGGAAGCCCACGAGCGACAGCACGACGTCGGTCAGCAGCATCGCCGCACCCGCCACCACCAGCATGACGATCACGCCCACCGCCATCGGCAGCGGCGCGATGGGGAACCAGACGGCCTCGACGTCGGCGTTGGCGTTGGACAGCAGCTGGCCGGTGGGGTGGCGCTGGTGCCAGGACAGCGGCAGCCGGAGGTACTGGCGGGTCACGTCGCGCCGGTACCTGGCCTGCAGCCGGTACTGCATCACGCCCGCCCCGAGCCGGCGGGCCACGATCCCGGCCGCCTTGAGCACGGCGACCCCCACGATCGCCAGGGCGGCCGCGACCAGCGCGCCGGTGGTCGTGCGGCCCTGCTCGAAGGCCGGGACGATCACCCGGTCGGTGACGCGCCCGAGCACCCAGGCGGACGCGACGGTCATCACGCCGTAGACGGCGCTGCCCCCCACCGCGACGGCGAACACGCGCGGCTCGTGGCGCACGGCGCGGGCGAGGAGGCCGAATCCCCGGCGCATGGTGTCGTCTCGGATGTCCGGCACGGACCACAGCCTGCCGCACGGCACGCACGCGACACGGGCACGGGTGGGCCGCAGGGCCGCCACCGCGCGTCGCTACCCTCGTCGTGATGTCCATCGCCAGCCGTGAACGCGCCGCCCTCGCCGACCTGCTCGACGAGCTCGGCCCGGAGGCGCCGACGCTCTGCGCCGGCTGGGACACCCGGGCCCTGGCCGCCCACCTCGCGGTCCGGGAACGGCGCCCCGATGCGACGCCGGGTGTCGCGGTGCCGGCTCTGGCCGGCTGGACCGAGCAGGTGCAGAACTCCTACGCCGAGCGGCCGTACGCCGAGCTGGTGGACCTGGTCCGCACCGGGCCGGGCCGGCTGTCGGCGTTCGCGTTGCCCGGCGTGGACCGGTTCCTCAACACGACCGAGTACGCCGTCCACCACGAGGACGTCCGCCGGGCCCGGCCGGGGTGGGAGCCGCGCGAGCTGCCGCGGCAGGTCCAGGACTCCCTCTGGAGGGCGGTCCGCGGCCGGGCTCCGTTCGCCTTCCGGTCCGTGAGGGCGGGCGTCGTGCTGCACCGCAGCGACGCGCCGCGGGCGTCGGTTGTTGCCGCGAAGGGCGAGCCGGTGGCGACGGTGACCGGCGAGCCGATGGAGCTGCTGCTCTACACCTTCGGCCGCCGCGCGCACGCCCGGGTGGAGGTCACCGGTGAGCCCGCGGCGATCGCCGCGCTCGACGAGACCTCACTGGACGTCTGACCGGTCAGCCCGTGCCGCTCACCGCACGGTGTGGCCGGCCGCACGCAGCGCGTCCTTGACCTCGCTGATCCGCAACTGTCCGAAGTGGAACACGCTCGCCGCGAGCACGGCGTCGGCGCCGGCCTCCACGGCGGGCGCGAAATGCTCCAGCGCCCCCGCCCCGCCGCTGGCCACCACCGGCACGTCGACTGCGGCGCGCACCGCGCGCAGCATCTCCAGGTCGTAGCCCGCCTGCGTGCCGTCGGCGTCCATCGAGTTGAGCAGGATCTCCCCGGCTCCAGACTCGGCGGCGCGGCGGGCCCAGTCGACCGCGTCGATGCCGGTGCCGGTCCGCCCGCCGTGGGTGGTCACCTCGAAGCCGGAGGGGGTGGCCGCCCGTCCCGACGTACGCCGGGCATCGACCGAGAGCACCAGCACCTGGGCGCCGAAGCGCGTCGCGATCTGACCCACCAGCTCCGGCCGGGCCACCGCCGCGGTGTTCACGCCGACCTTGTCAGCACCCGCCCGCAGCAGCCGGTCCACATCGTCGACCGTGCGCACCCCGCCGCCGACCGTAAGGGGGATGAAGACCTGCTCGGCCGTGCGCCGCACGACGTCGTAGGTCGTGTCCCGGGAGGCGCTGGAGGCCGTGATGTCGAGGAACACCAGCTCGTCCGCGCCCTCGGCGTCGTAGACCCCGGCCATCTCGACCGGGTCGCCGGCGTCGCGCAGGCCGGTGAAGTTGACGCCCTTCACCACCCGGCCCGCGTCCACGTCGAGGCACGGGACGACCCGCACCGCGAGGGGGGAATTCACCATCCGGAGCCGGGCTTGTGGGCCACCGCCTCCACCTCGACGAGCATCCGCGGGTCGATCAGCCGGGACACCTCGACCATGGACGTGGCCGGCATGGTGTCGCCGAACGCCTCGCGGTGGGCCCGGCCGTACTCCTCCCACCGGGAGATGTCGGTCACGAACAGCCGGGTGCTCACCACGTCCGGCAGGTCGGCGTCGAGCTGGCCGAGCGCCCACCGGATGTTGGCGATCGCCTGCTCGGTCTGGGCGAACGCGTCGCCCTCGTGGACGACGTCACCGTCGATGATCGACGTGCAGCCGGTGACCCAGATGTGGTCGCCCGCGGCGACTGCACGGGAGTAGCCAACCAGCTGCTCCCACGGCGCACCGCTGGAGACCTTGCGCCTGGCGCTCACGACACCACCTCCAACGCGTCCTCGAGGGTGAACGCCCCCGCGTAGAGCGCCTTGCCGATGATCGCACCCTCCACGCCGTCCGGCACCAGACCGGCGATGGCCCGGAGGTCGGCGAGGCTGGACACGCCGCCGGAGGCGACGACCGGCCGGTCGGTGGCAGCGCACACGTCGCGGAGCAGGTCGAGGTTGGGGCCGGTCATGGTGCCGTCGCGACCCACGTCGGTGACGACGTAGCGCGCGCACCCGTCACGGTCCAGACGGGCCAGCACCTCGTACAGGTCCCCGCCGGCCTTGGTCCAGCCCCGGGCGGCCAGCGTCGTGCCCCGCACGTCGAGGCCGACGGCGACCCGCTCGCCGTGCCGGGCGATCGCCCGCGCGCACCACGCGGGGTCCTCGAGGGCCGCGGTGCCGACGTTGACCCGCGCGCAGCCGGTGGCCAGGGCAGCCTGAAGCGAGACGTCGTCGCGGATGCCGCCGGACATCTCCACCGAGACGTCGAGCCGGCCGACCACCTCCGCGAGCAGCGCCTGGTTCTCGCCCCGGCCGAACGCCGCGTCGAGGTCGACGAGGTGGATCCACTCGGCTCCCGCCCGCTGCCACGCGAGCGCCGCCTCCAGCGGGTCGCCGTAGGACGTCGCGCTGCCCGCCTCGCCCTGCACCAGCCGCACCGCCTGGCCACCGGCCACGTCGACGGCGGGGAGCAGGACCAGCGGCTCGGTCACGGGTGGGACCTCCGGTCGAGGGTCAGGGTGACGAGGACGGGCACGGCCAGCACGCCGAGGACCGCGCTCGCGACCCGGACCCAGGGGTCGGAGGTCACCAGCCAGACCACGGCCTGCACGACGAGGAACAGCCCGAGGATCACCGCGTTCTGGGCACGTCGACGGCGGGCGAGGATGCCCTGCTGGCCGCGCCAGCGGGTGCGTCGCGGCAGCCGGGCCCGGATCGCTGCCCGACCGGCCCGCCGCCGCGCGTCGCGCGCGGCCCGCCGCTCCCTGGCCTGCCGCGCGGTCGTAGCCACCTGCTCGCGCTGCTGGCGCCGCCGGGCGCGCTCCCGGCTCATCGGGGGCTCACAGGGCGCGCACCCAGTTGCGCAGCAGGCGGGCTCCGGCGTCACCGGACTTCTCGGGATGGAACTGCGTGGCGGTGAGCGGCCCGTTCTCCACCGCCGCCACGAACGGCTCGCCGTGCTCGGACCAGGTCACGAGGGGGGCGCTGATCAGGTCCGAGGCGGCGAGGTCCCAGTGCCGCACCGCGTAGGAGT